>JBEBWU010000215.1:0-4897 GCA_040391985.1 Entomomonas sp.
TCCAGAAGCCTATGGTGGCAGCGGTTTAAATTATGTTTGCTATGGCCTTATCGCTCGTGAAGTTGAACGTGTTGACTCTGGCTACCGTTCTATGATGAGTGTGCAATCCTCATTAGTAATGGTACCTATTAATGAATTTGGTACTGAAGCTCAAAAACAAAAATATCTTCCTAAATTAGCTACTGGCGAATGGATTGGTTGCTTTGGCTTAACTGAACCTAATCATGGTTCAGATCCTGGTGGTATGGAAACACGTGCTCGTAAAGTTGATGGCGGTTATCAACTATCGGGTAATAAAATGTGGATCACCAATAGTCCTATTGCTGACGTATTTGTAGTATGGGCAAAAGACGATGAAGGTAAGATTCGTGGTTTTATCCTAGAAAAAGGTTGGAAAGGTCTTTCTGCACCAGCTATTCATGGTAAAGTAGGCTTAAAAGCATCTATTACAGGTGAAATTGTAATGGATAGCGTATTTGTACCTGAAGAGAATGCTTTCCCAGATGTTAGAGGATTAAAAGGTCCTTTCACTTGCTTAAACTCTGCACGTTTCGGTATTGCTTGGGGTGCCTTAGGCGCTGCGGAAGATTGCTGGCATGTAGCCCGTCAATATGTTTTAGATCGTAAACAATTTGGTCGTCCTCTAGCTGCTAATCAGCTTATCCAAAAGAAACTAGCAGATATGCAAACTGAAATTACCATGGGTTTACAAGGCTGCTTACGTTTAGCACGTATGAAAGATGAAGGTACTGCCGCGGTTGAAATCACTTCTATTATGAAGCGTAATTCTTGTGGTAAAGCATTAGATATCGCTCGTTTAGCTCGTGATATGCTAGGTGGTAATGGTATTAGTGATGAATTCAGTATTGCTCGTCATTTAGTGAATCTAGAAGTAGTTAATACCTATGAAGGAACTCATGATATTCATGCGTTAATTCTTGGTCGTGCTCAGACTGGTCTTCAGGCATTCTACTAATAGATAATAACAGCAGATTGATTCATGTCGTAATAAATGATTCAATCTGCTATAAACTAATTACAATAATAATTAATTCAAAAACTGAAGGATATTCTTATGGCTTATAAACATCTACTCGTTGCGATTGATCTAACTGAAGAAAGTCCACACGTTATACAACAAGCTACTGAACTCGCTAACTTATACCAAGCTAAAGTTTCATTAATCCATATTTTAGAACCTGTATCACTTGCCTTTGGTGGTGATGTACCAATGGATTTGTCTACCTTGCAACAAGAGCAAATGCAACATGCTCGGGAAAGATTAGATACTTATATCACTGATTATCCTACCTTAACAAGTGAACAATGCTTCTTATGCTATGGCCAAGCGCGTCAAGAAATTCATCGGGTAGCACAAGAAAATGATTGTGATCTTATTGTAGTAGGCAGTCATGGTCGTCATGGACTTGCTTTATTATTAGGCTCAACCACCAAAGATTTATTACAAAATGCCCCTTGTGACATTTTAGCTATTGCCCTGCAACACAAAACTAGTAATGAATAATTATAATAGGGCTATCTTAATAATAGCCCTATTATCTTCTGATTTTTTTCTTCCAAGGTAACACTTTTCTAAAATTATCCAATGCTTGCTTTAATATATGCAAAGAATTTTGTCCTGCATACTGTTGAGCTATAAATGCTTCATTAAACTCTTTAATTTGTTTTTGATAGTTAGGTAGTGCTTGCATAGCCCTTAATGCAAAATCATTTGGCCCCTCACCTAACTCTCGCCTAATACCTTGTACCGCAAGCAGCCTCTCAAATTGTTGATAATGCCTAAGCACAGGATCTTTTTCACGTTTCCATGGTTTTAACAGTAACAGCATCCACAATATTGTAATGAAAATAATACCTATAACTAACAATATTCCTAAATAAGTAAGATTTGTTTTACCAAAGATTTTTTGTAAGATACCACGTTGTTGATCACTATTATAACTAGAGATAAAAATATCCCATTCATTATTAAAGTTTTCCCAATTCATACGTAACTTAGTAAAAATACTATCTGTACCATAGCCAATCAAAGCATTATTACCTGTTTGTGTTTGCTCATCTTCTGATAATGCTTCATTTAACCCTCTTTCAATACGACTTGGTGCTACTTGGAAAGTGGGATCAATCGTTACCCAGCCCTTTCCTTGCTCCCAATACTCAACCCACGCATGCGCATCAAATTGTCGAACTTGTACAAAATTACCGGCGGTATTTATTTCACCGCCTTGGTATCCCAATATAACCCTAGCAGGAATCCCTGCCGACCTTAAAATAAAGGTAGTGGCACTGGCATAATGCTCACAAAATCCTCTTTTGGTATCAAAAAAGAAAGCATCAACACTGTTTTGTCCTAAATCTGGCGTATTCAATGTGTAGTGATATGGTTCATTATGAAAACGCTTTAATAATGCATCTACAATCTGACTAGTGTTTCCTTGATAAGTTTTTCTTAACTCTTCACCAAATGCTCTAGCTCGAGGATCGCTATTATTAACAGGAAGCTGTTGATTAATATTAATACGAGGTGTTTGATCAGGTTCCTTTAATGCATTAAGTGTTGAGGTTAACTGATATGAATAAACTGTATCTATCGGTTTATTACGCTCTAAATGGAAGTCCGCTGAACGAACCACCTGTGCCGGCAAAGTTTGAGCTGTATCTAATGCTATAACCCATGTCTGTGAGCTAGGTTGCATAATAATACTATAATTTGTTTGGTCTCTATTATTTGGTACTGCACGCCAAACTGGTTCCCTACCTATATGATATTCAACATCCCACGCTTGCGTCCAAGTACGACCATTATAAGTTTCTAAAGTCAAAGCCCGCCAATATAATTTATTTCGTGGTGGAATATTGCCATCTGTAAAAGTAGCACGCAATACTAATTCTGAAGATTTTGTCATATTAGCAATTTCACCAGGTGTCATCTTATTTGAGACCCCAGTAACTTGCTGTTTTTTAGGCATAGGCAATGTCCATAAAGGATCTAGCCTTGGGAAAAAGAAGAATAAAATAAGCATTAATGGTAATGCTTGCAATAATAAAATACCTGCTAACTTTACTGTAGCAAATGGGTGGGTTGCCAATTTTATTTGATTAAGCCCTATCAAAGCAGCCATTAAGGTCACTATTGGCAATAGTGAATACCCTACCCAAGCAAAGCTATTATCATAAAGGTAAAGTGTGGTTACTACTAAAAAACCAATATAAAGAATGACCAATGCATCTCGCTTGGTCTTTAGTTCTATTAACTTTAATGAAAAAGCAGCAATAAGTAACGCAAGTCCACCTTCTAAACCTAAGATAGTGCCACGTGTGAAGTAAATGCCGATACCAATAATAACAATCAAACTAACTTTGATAATTTTATTGGGATAATTAAATTTCATTCGGTAAATTTGGATACGCCATAAAGCGCAACCTAACCAAAGACCTAATGTCCACCAAGGTAAATAAAATAATAAAGGAAAAATAGCCAGTGCTTGGGCAATTAATAACCAAGTTAAACCATTACGTGTAACTAATGCAGTATTTCCTGTCATTGTGTTACTCCATGCATGGCCAAAGCATACAATGCTGCTAATTTATGTTTGTCGCCTATGGATGGAGTCAACTCAAATCCAGGTAATCTTACGCCATAAGGTTGTTGTTCTTGCTCCATTTTCAATACCCAAAAACAAAGTACAGATAAACGATGCTCAACACTACCATCAACTTGATCAAAATCTAACCAAGGTTCCTTACCCGCTAATGCTGAAAAATCTCTTACAAAAAGCCCTTGCCCTTTGGAAAAAGATTTCCAGTTAACCAAGCGCATAGAATCACCTGGTTGATAAGTACGTAATCCTTGAAAATCATCGACGCCTTTACCATGTGCATGTAATCCCTCTTCTTCATTACCTGCATGACCAAGCGTTGAAATCACACCCTCAATAGGCTTAGGATAAACAACCACTTTAAATAATAGGTCAATCTGTACCCAAGTAACAAATAATCCTAATGGAAATTGAGTTTCTAAATGAACTTTTCCAGGGGAAAAAATACCACGCTTTTTAGCTAATTTAGCCAATAGCAATTCAGCACCTGCCAACTTCTCAATATCTATTAGCTGTAAATTATTGTCTTCTTGCTTTTTTCGATCATCATTCCAAATAACTGCTATCGCTTGCCTTGTTGTTCCTTTAGTAACTTCAAGGCGCATTCTAAAATTAGCCAAATCACCTGCAAAAATAGGTTCTGCTCCAGCATTGATCAGTTTAATCCCTGATAAGTTGCGGCAAGTATGAATAATGGTAAGAAACATAACAGCACTTAATAAAAAACACAGCCCATAAGCTAGGTTATTTTGATAATTAATGCCTACCAATAAAATAATAAATAGTAATAGCATAAAGGCTAAACCAGCCTTAGTTGGCAGTACATATACCCGTTTACTATTAAGCGATATCTCTCTACCAACAAGCATTCGCTTATCGACCCATTTTTCAAATTGCTTACTGAAAATAGCCATTAGATAACAGGGACTTTCGTTAACAGTTGTTGAACTAATGCTCCACCCTGTTGCCCTATTTGATCATGCAAACGGTGACCCACTACTGCTGGCAAAACTGCTTGAACATCTTCAGGAATCACATAATCACGACCTGCTAAATAGGCCCAAGACCTAGCAGCTGCTAACAACCCTAAACTAGCTCGAGGAGATAACCCTTCACCAAAACCATCCTCCACACGCGATAATGTAACTATTCTTAAAATGTAATCAATAATAGCTTCACTGGTTTTTATTTGAGGAATGATTGCTTGTGCTTGTTTTAACTCTTGGTGCGTTAAAATAGGCTCTATATTAGGCAATATACTACGTCTTGCTTGCCCC
>JBEBWU010000216.1:0-4879 GCA_040391985.1 Entomomonas sp.
AATTGCTGTCCATTTGGATCATAAAATTGGTAAAATCTATCTTGATAATCCAATTTAGCTTCATTGCTTAGAGTTGGATATTGTTTAAAGAAATTATCTATGCTCATACCTATATTACTTTTAAATCCTTCTTTTTTTTCTAAATAGGTAGTTGTAGCAAAGTGCTGCAAGAAAATCCCTTTATCTGTTTTCCTTATATGAATTTCATTAATACGTCCCATATTTCCATTTAAAGGTCTATAGACATTGTCAAATGACAATTCTCCTACTTGATCTTTATATGAGAAGTATATTTTGTATGCCCCTATTTCTTCATTATTTTGTACAGAGTATTGTTTACCTTTATAAACTAATGTTTGCGTTTTTGAATCTGTATAAGCAGGATAATATTTACCATAAATAATAGAACGTATATTTATAGTGATTTCATTAATAATATCACTATCTCCATAGACTTTGAATTCTGGTTCTATTTTTTGATCTATATTGCATCCATAAAAAAATATAGTCAGGGAAGTAAATAATAAAGTATTAATAATAGTCTTTAATATTTTCACTGTTTCCCTCCCTAACTTTATTAGTCTCAATTTTCTTTAGATAATTTTAAAAGCTCTTTTAATTCACCTTCCGACAAGTCCATCTGCTTGAGATAATCAGTAGGCAAACCATACTTTTTCTTTTCTTCTAATGATAATCCCTTAAAATATTCTATTGTTTCTTTATCAAGAGGCTGTAAGTAATAAACTTGAGTATCTGGATCAAAAAAATCAAAAAATCTATTTTTATATATTCTTTGATCCTGTTCATCTAAAATACCATTCATTTTAAAATACTCTTCAAGTGTAATAGTGGTTTCACTTGTAGGGCCTACTTTTTTCTGAATATCAGACTCTAACCCATAATATTTCAAATAAATACCATCATCTTTTTTAAAGACATATATATGATTAATATGCCCTTGTTTATTCCCCATCAAATTATCAAATATTAACTTGTTAACTTGGTTCTCATAAGAAAAATAGATTGCATAAGAAATAACAACCATATTTTGAAATGACTGCTGTTTTCCTTTATAAAGTTGAGTCTGTACTTTTGAAACAGGATAACCTGGATATCTCGCATCATTAATTGAATTCTCAACATTAATTACCATTTTTTCGAGAATGCTAGGATCACCATAAACTTTAAATACTGGCTCGGGAGTATCTTCAAACATATCACACCCTTGTAATATAACAAATAAAATTAATATAAAAAGTATATTTTGTACTTTACCTATGATCATTAAAAATACCCTGATGAGTTCCCCCTATTTTTACTACATTTTTAAAATAAAATAGAGGATTAGCAGGAGGATATGAGGTACTAGGACTAGTTGCTTTCCATCCTTCTCCACCATTACCTCCTACCATATATGTTGGTCCAACATCCCATCCAATATTCATACTTCTAGCTGCTGTCGTGACTCTATAATCAGGAATAAAAGATGGGTAAGAAGAAGTAGATTGTCCCCATATAACAATATCTTTAAAATTATTTAAAGCTGATAATCTTTTAGCAAAACCATTAGTGCTATCTCTGCCTGAATTACATCCATAAAATACACACATAGCAGGATATTTCCAATTAAAATCTATAGCATCCCATCCTCCAGTTATTGCCATTTGAGATGGCCAACCTGGAGCAGGAGGAACATTATTCGTATGATAAGAAATAGGGCCATCATTTGCCGAATGTGAAAATACCCCTATTTCTCGTGTTTTTATTTTATCTTTACCACCATATTTATTTGTCCAATTTGTGATAATAGGACCTATTTCATGTATTGCTTGAATTGGGGGGCAATGTACTTTATGAATGGTTGTATCATACCAAGAGGATTTCATTATATTTTGTAAACGTGTTTGACAAGATTCAGAAAACATTTTTCTACCACTATCATCCTCATCTATCCAAAATAATAAAATCAACTCAAGCATCGGCTCAGGTCGAGTAATTTTTTGCTCTACTGTATTATTTTCAGTCGTACTGGTTGTTCCTACTGTTACAGGTTGCTGATTAGTAGAACTTGTTGACGTCTCTTTGTTTTTAGCATCACTTGTATTTACCTTGTTGTCCTTTGGATCACCCATAATAATTACTCCCTCTATCCAATAACTTTCTCACTGTAATGTTCCTTTTAAACTGCTCGAGACACAATAACTTGGTAAAAATCTTTAGGATAATTAACATCTTCCTCTAAAACTTCAATATTTACCTTAAACATAACACTTATTTGATCATTCAGCTGCCATGTGTAATGATGAGCATCATAGGAAACAGAATCTGTATGTTGAGAAAACTTATTAAAATTAAGTTGTAGTAATTCTGCAAAATATCTTTCATTAAATCTAGTTAACTTATCACTCGCTATATAGACCTTTGCAGTATTCCAAGCTAACTTTTCATCCTTTTCAAAAACAACATCAAAACAATTATCATAGCTAAACTCATAGACTGCTTCTGGTTTACCTGTTTTAGGTGCTTTAGGTAAATACTTACCAAAAAACCTAACTTGCTGTTCCATCGTATTCTCACCAGCCAACACCAATATAACTGCTTTAATAGCATTGATAATATTATATTTATCTTGTTGCATGATTGGCATCTGTTGCATCGTTCCCTCTATTATCTCTAAAGTAAATACCAATTTATATAAGTCTATTTTACTTTTTCAATGGTTACTAAGTAAAAATTCCTAGGATAATTTTTATCAATAAACTGCTTTTCAAAAACATTAAAAGTCATTTTAATGTTTTCATTGTCTTTTAATAAATACTCGTAAACATAATAGCGAAGCTCTTCATCTGAATTAGGATATTTTTGTATTTTCTCTTGCACATCTTTTAACTCTAATTGAAGAGTTTTTGTAAAATCCTCTTGATTAAAGTTTGTTTTTAAATTTTTTAAATCTTTTCGATCAAAAATTATAGTTGCTTTTTCCCAAGGAGATTTATCATTTATTCTAAGAAAAGTTAATGTCAATAGTTTATTTTTAATAAACAGATGCTGTGTAACTGGTTTTGTACTAGACTTAGGAAAAATTGGATATTGCTCATCAAAAAAATTATCCTGTGATAAGTCCTCTAGAATACTATCATCTGTTATTACTTTTATCGCTTTATTAACTGTATTAAAAAAATAATCTTTCTCTTGTGTTATTAAAGATTGTTTTGTGTTATCTGCGGGCATAACTATCTCCAAAGAGTTTACATCTGAGTCTACTTTAGTTTCTATAATCTCACTTGCATTACAAAATAAAGGGGAAACTAATATTAATTTAAATAATTTATAAATTATCTTATTCATATTATTCCTATTTTGATGATTGAGTAACATCATCATGTTCAGTAGAAACATGAGATGTTCCTTTTAAGGGGTCATCATCACCAGAAGTCAAATACCATGATGGACGAACTTCCACCATATTTCCATATCCATCATCCGCTAAGTTTCCAGCTGGGCCATAATACGGTATTCCTGCTCCATATTTTGCTACAAAATTTTTATGCCACATATAAGGGTTAGTAAAATTGAAAATACCTGCTACAGTATTTGCTAAACCACTACCCGTTCCAGTAATATGTCCCTTTCCCTTTGGTGTATTAACACCTGCAGCCTTTAAAATAGCTCTTGCTGTTGCAGCACAAGTATCATTTTTTGCAGGATTAAATAATATCTCCTGAGAATCTACTTTAGCTTGAAACTTGGCCATTTCAGCTTTGATTTTATCAGCTTGCTCCTCACTAATGAGTAATCTAAAGAATTGACTAATTTCTCCTATTGTATATGCTGTATCACCAAGGCGACCCCGACCTCCTTTAGAGTCTGCTATATGCCCACCCCCAGGACCAAAACTAAAGAAATCAGTTACTTCATCATCTTTAGTAACATAGAAAAAAGCATGACCATAGTCCCCTATAATATCTATGCGATCTCTATAGTGGGGTTTACTTGGATCAGTCTCTATTGGATCTTCTTCACCTAAATTTTGAACATCATTAACGAATGCACTAGGATAATTAACCTCAAAACCAACTGTTACCACATACTTTGGATTAGATATTTGTTGATTAACCGTAGTCTGGGGCTGCTGTTGAGTAGTTCCTGAAGTTGTTTGATTAGTTGTACTTCCAGATGATGTCTGACTACCTGCTCCAGTATTTTGATTATTAGCATTTCCATTTTTAGCCATTATGCATTCTCCTCTTCACTAGCTGTGGATGCATTTTCTAATACTAGATGAACTTTAATTTCCTGTTCAATATCACTATAGAAAAACTCTGTATAGCCTTCCTCATCAGTTGTACCTTGCTTCTTTGTACCATCAGGGAAAGTAGCAATATATTCTGTATTAGCATAGGGTACATCATCATCATCCGTAAAATGAAAACGAAGATTTTGTTCAGATTTTGTAAAAGCACTAAGAGCTATTGGTGCAAATGTTTCTTTTAATAAATGCACATCAATATCTTGTGGCTCTGCACTAAAAAACGTCTTAGTATAACCATCAGCATCTGTTACACCTTGGAAAGTTTTACCTTCTGGTAAGTAAGCTATATAACTAGTATTAGCGTAGGGTACTTGCTGATCATTAGTAAAATGAAACCTTAAATTATAATCATCTTGTTTAACTGGTTTTAAACTTACAACAGGTGAACTAACTGCTTCAACTGCTTTCGATTTTGACAATGGTATTAATGGTGCAGAAGGTGTACCCTCCATAGGCGAACCACCTGTAAATACAGTCATGGTCATCCAAATAACCGCAGGGTTTAGTACAATATGTTGCCCACCTGCTTTTAAGGTAAGGGATAAACCACCATCTATAATGGTCTTA
>JBEBWU010000217.1:0-4873 GCA_040391985.1 Entomomonas sp.
CTTACTAATATCATGCTCTGTTTCAATAATGCCATAAAGCTCGGGCACATGAATACCTTCCTCAATAGCACGCATCTTAGTGATGATCTTATCATCCACCACAGGGTAATATTTTCGCTTATTATATTTGAGAATATAATCACCATTACGCTGATTAATCCCCATAATACCGCGAGATTTTAGCTCTTTCCACGTTCTCCACATAGATAACATGTGCCTAACCCTCTTTTAACAGAGCTTTAAAACGACGTAATTCAGTGAGACGATAACCACGATAACGTCCAAAAGAGATCATAAAACCAACCACTACAAATAAGATACCAGGGAATGTAAACACAAAATAAACTAAAGCAGGTATCTTCATCACTAAATAAGCTAACGAAGCTGCACAAAGCGTACCTATGCCTACTTTAAAGGCATTAGTGCCACCACGCTCTTCCCATGTAATAGAAAGCCGCTCAATGGTCATGGTTAAAATTACCATTGGGAATAAAGTAACAGATAATCCCTGTTCCAAGCCTAGCTTATGACTAAATAGACTAATAGCAGCAATTAACACCACCACAAAGGTTAATACCACAGATAATCTAGGCAACATCTGTAACTTTAGATGTTCCAGATAGGAGCGTACAGATAAGCCAAGGGTTACAATAATAGTAAATAAACAAATACCAAAACCCAGACCCGTTTCCCTAAATGCTAAGGCAATTAACACAGGAGTAAAGGTTCCTAATGTTTGTAAACCAATAATATTCCGTAAAACAAGAATAACTAGAACCCCTATTGGGATCATAATCATCACATTATAAGTTTCTTGGACCTGAATAGGCAGACTATATAATGAATAGGTAATAAAACTACTGGCATCTTTTTGATTTGCCATCTGCGAGATAATACCCTTAGCAGCTAACTCAGAGTTATCAATACTAAAGGTTACCTTCGCTTGATTACCATTATCAACACTTAATAATTCGTCATCACCCACCCACCAAATTATACGATCATCAGGTAAGCCCGTTTTACCTGTTTCAGGGTTAAAATAAACCCATGTTCCTATATTATTATTTGTAGTAGTTGTTTTAGTGGTATTTTTATCACTATTTGATTTAACAACAGTAGGTGCAATATAACTTCTAATCCAAAGCTCAGGTTTCTGATTTGTCCCTCTTATCAAACGAACTGTATGGACACGCTGAATGGGAATATGAGCTTGTGATAACAGTAACTCTAATACATTAACTTTATTATCAATTGTCTTATTATTATCCAATAGCAAGCTAACATTATCATTCTTTACATCACCCACTGCTTTAATAGCTGCTGTAATAAATGTTGCTGTATCTAACGACTTCTGACGAATATTATCAATTAATGTTTTAGTAGCAACTTGTTGTTGCTCTGTTAATGGAATACTTTCACGCCAAGTTTTGCCCTTAATCTGTTTAGGTGTACTTAAACTATCACGCTGAGTTAACGCTAAACGATAATAGAGCGTTTGCAAACCTGATTCTCGACGTGATGATAACGTCAACAATTGATTACCATTGGCATCTTCTTCGATACTACTACCATAATCTTTCGCTAACAAACTATCAGTCGACTTAATGTACCTAAGATAACCATTTTGCTCTGAAGGCACAAAAAATTGTACACGTACTGGTTTAGAACCTCGCACGTAAAAATCAATTTTGGCATCAATTGTCCAATAATTGCCTCGTTCATCCTCTTGCACAGGAATTTTCAGTACAAATACTTGATAAGCTATAGAAAATAGACCAATGCCTACTAATATAGCAATAAGGATTTTTAAATGTAATGTCAGTGCGCGCATATTATTTCCATTAACAAAACTTTTCTTTTCTAATTTTTCTATTTAACTGCACAAGTAGCTTTTAATTGATATTTCAAGCTTGGATCAACCACAGCTTTAAACTCTCTCAATGCCTTTGCACCAATTAATAAAGGATAACTAAAAGAACTACGGTCAGTTAAATTAACATTAATGGTTCTTAGCTGATCACCTATACACACTTTCATTTCAACTTCTGGACGATAAGTATAGTTTGGATCCTCTTCATCTGAATCATCATCAGCATCTGTTTCTACATCACTAACATCTGCTGCACGACGCTTAATTTTACCCACACGTACTAATGGTAGCTCTACAGAACTAAACTTTTGTCCTTTTACTTGTGGCGTAAAACGCACCCACTCCTCACCATCTTTTTTAAACATTTTAATATCAGTAGCACTTAATGAAGCCGTCATAGCACCTGTATCAATCTTAGCAGGAATTAGAGCACCATTAAGATCCATCATCTTAATCTTCTCATAACGACCATAAACCGGCTTATTAGTTGCTTTCTCAGCAGCAAAGCCTGCTATCGAGAAAATAGTTAAACAACACAATAAAACGGCTTTTCTTAATTGCATAGGCATAAATATCCACACTTTAATTGAGTAATTCAAAAATAAAAAAGAGGCTATTCACCTCTAACAAAAACTAATTCCCATTATTTTAACATGTTTATTCGGGAATTTAACTTAGCAATTATGCTACTAATTATTAATATTTTGTTTCTCTTGCTTCAACCATGCCCAACCAATAAACAACAAAGTAGGCAATCCTAACAATACACAAATCCAAAAAAACTTTTGATAATCATAATCATAATAGGTAAGAATTCTTCCTGAATAACCACCCATAAATTTAGGTAATAACAACATAACAGAACTTAACATCGCATATTGTGTGGCTGAAAATTTAATATTTGTTAATCCTGCCAAGTAAGCTAATAATGCAGATACTGCAATGCCTGCACTTAAACTATCAAAAATAACAATACTGATTAAAGTCCATATATGCGGATCAAAATTTATAATTTGCTCCCAAATACTGGGAAGTGGTTGTATAGCGCCATAAAAGGCAACACTATCATGAACTAGAAAATAACCATACTCACCAGCCGTCAGTACAGCAATACCTCCCTGATCATTGATCAACAAAATGTACAATAGATTAGTAAAAGCACAGGCCATACCACCAAAAAATAGTACTGGCATAATCCTAAACTTATTAATTAAAAAGACACTAAAACCTGCACCAATAATGGTTAATACAATACCAAATCCTTTAACAACAATAGCGATGATATTCTGACTAAAGCCATGTTTTAATAAAAAAACATCAATCATATTAAGTGGCATGGTATCAGCCAATTTGTAAGTAGAAACTATGGCTAGTATTAATAAAGCCTGCCAACGATAACGTTGAATAAACTCAACCATTGGCGTCAAAATAGGCGCCATTAAGAATCTACCTGGTGCTGTAATACAACCAAAGAAAATTAACAAATACAATGTTCCCCTTGGCCATGCTCCTTGTAAATAAGCTTTACTTGATGCATAAATTGTAACCAACACAATAAGCATCACAATAATAGAAACACTTTGATGAACAAAATCAAAGTTAGGAATTTCTTTAGCCCGTGCAGTTAATTTCAAATGGTGACGCATTCTTCTTAATAAAATACGCACAGGTAAAATCTGTGACTTTCCCCAAGGTGATAAGCCTGTTATCAAAATCAATGCATAAAGCAATGCTCTTGGCCATGCCTGATCCATAATAGCAGTAATCATCACAGGCAGTGATACCACCAAGAATAATACTAAAATAACTGCAAATAATTGACGTCCAAAGCTAAACTCTGCCTCAGTAATTTCCTCTTGTTTGATATGAATATTTGGTTCTGCACTAAATATTGTCACTAACATGGCAGGAATCATCAATACAGCAAAAACCATATAAGTTATTTGCCAAGCAGTATAATAATAATGTTGTTCAGATGTACCTAAATAAGTAGCTAATAATAAAGAACCTGCTCCTGCAGTTAATAATGCCGTTCTAAAACCTATAATATAAAGTGCTGCTAATTTTGCTTGTTGGCTTTGATCCGCTATTTCTAAACGGTACGCATCCAATGCTATATCCTGTGTAGCAGAAAAAAAAGCCACTAAACAGGCAAAAATAATAAAAAGTCTTAAATAGCCCTGTGGATCAGTTAAGGCAACACAAACCAACCCTGTAAAAATACAGATTTGCGCAAATAATAGCCATGAACGACGGCGTCCTAACCTTCCTAACCAAGGCAAACGCCATTGGTCCAACATAGGAGCCCATACCCATTTAAGTGCATAAATGAGGCCTATCCAACCTAAATAGCCAATTGTTTCAAAAGAAGCACCTGCCCCTAGCAACCAAATCCCCAAAGTAGAAGATATTAATAAACTAGGTATACCTGCTGAAAACCCCAACACCAAAATAACTAAATGAGGATGAAGTTTTAAAGCATTTACAGAATGCTTTACTGTATTAGTTCTCATTAAAACTCACTAACAGCTCTTCCTTATCATAGCAATCTACACATCATCCATTGAATTAAATTATCTATTTTCAAAAATCGCTTTACCTTATCATATTCACTAGGGATTTCTCTAGTTTATATTATACGTTAATTTCTAATTTTTATATTATGTAACGTAATATGCCATTTATATATTGACAAAATACCTTATACCATCTACTTTCCTGAGCTATTGGCAAATTATTAAAAGATTTATTAGACTCTAATCTTTAAATTTTCATCACCTTTCTATTAATTACTCTCTATTAAAAACATTATTATGTTAGTACGCTTACTTACTTTCTTATTACTTGCTTTTTTACCACTCTCCTCATTAGCAGACACAGTCTGGATGAAGAATGGTGATCGTTTAACAGGCACTATTTCTCTCTTGAATAACAGCAAATTAGTCTTAGACACAGACTATGCAGGCTCAGTCACTATTTCTTGGAGTAAAGTCTCCACCATTG
>JBEBWU010000218.1:0-4862 GCA_040391985.1 Entomomonas sp.
TAAATCAATCCAGCGCGAAAAAAATGTCTGACATTTTTCTGCGTCAACATGACCGTTATACAAGTCGATATCTTGGGGCTCTCGACTGAATATAAAGATAAGATTTAAGCGCTCTAAGTAAGTATTTTTTAAATCCTCTAATTGCTCTCTAAAAATAGTATTAGGCGTAGAACGATTACCATATACTAAGGTAAAAGTACTTTTTGGTTCTGCTTCTAGAGTAGATTTAATAATTGATAAAATAGGTGTAATACCACTACCTGCCGCTACTGCTAAGTAATTAGCGGTATGATTAGCATCTAACTCAATATAGAAGTTACCATCAGGTGGCATCACTTCTAAACTTTCACCTACTTTAAGTTGCTCATTGGCGTAAGTAGAAAACAGACCATCTGTTACTTTCTTAACAGCAACCCGTAGTTCATTATCATAAAGGCCACTACAAATGGAGTAAGAACGTCTTACATCTTCACCATTAATATCTTTTTTTAACACTAGGTATTGGCCTGGATTAAAACGAAAATCGTTTACTAAATCTGCTGGCACATCAAAAGCAATTGATACAGTGTCACGTGTTTCTGGACGTATATCTGTGACAGTTAATTGATGAAACTGCTTTTTCATTATTATTCTCCGTTTATTCTTTTCATTAAATGCACTTAAAATAATCAAAAGGTTCAGCGCATTCATTACAACGATAAAGTGCTTTACAAGCAGTAGACCCGAACTGACTGACAACCTCAGTATGTGTACTACCACACTGTGGACATCTAACTATTGGCTCATGATGGGTAAGACTCCCTTTATGAGGGCTGTCTACTGGTGGTGCAATACCAAAAGCCTCTAGCTTTTCACGTCCTCGTGTAGTAATCCATGATGTTGTCCATGCAGGGCTCAGTTGACGTTCCAGTTTGGGATTAATAAATCCTGCCTTTTCTAAAGCATCTCTGATTTCTTCTTCGATAAAATCAGTAGCAGGACAACCCGAATAAGTAGGCGTTACCCCCACTAATAGATGCCCCTGTTGCCAATCAATATTACGAATAATTCCTAGATCGACCACACTTACCACAGGCACTTCTGGATCCATTACTTGCTCTAGTATC
Source organism: Entomomonas sp. (assembly GCA_040391985.1). Classification (GTDB taxonomy): domain Bacteria; phylum Pseudomonadota; class Gammaproteobacteria; order Pseudomonadales; family Pseudomonadaceae; genus Entomomonas. The sequence continues at coordinate 1,107 of JBEBWU010000218.1, forward strand.
TTCCATGCACGCTCGATGTCTGCAGGAGATCCCGAACGGGCTCCTGCGTCACCTGCAATCAAATTACCATACTGCATCTGGGTAAGCTCTTGGTAAAAACTGCATTTCTGCTAAGATAATACCTAATAACTCTGTGTGCATTCCTTCGCTACCATCCAAATAAATATATTTAGCTGGTTCTGGTATTTTAATATCTACACTGCTGAAAACTTCAGTTACCGTTTTACGCCAATTGCTAGCTACTTGCTGAGGATCTGTTATAACACCTTCTGCAAATAGTTGTTTGGTTGTTTCATTTGGATGCTCTAACTCATATGTAAAACGCCATAACTCATTGATAGCCACTAATAGACGTTTTCTACTTTCGTCAGTACCATCGGCAAAACGTTTTACCCATTCGCTAGAACGACGTAAGTGGTAACTTACCTCTTTCAATCCCTTAGCTGCAATAGCTACTATTCTTTCATCTTTACTGTTAGTTAAACTTTGCAAAGTATGATAGTGCCATACATCGTAGAAGAATAATTTACAGGTAGTTACTGCATAATCACCATTATGCTGTTCTACTAACAATAAATTACGATAAGCACGTTCATCACGTCTAAACGCCAAGTCATCTGCATTACGTCCATCATTCACAACTTCTGCGGCATAATCCATCCAGTTTCTTGCTTGACCTACTAAGTCTAAACCAAGGTTCATTAATGCAATTTCTTCTTCTAAGGCGGGTGCTCTGCCACACAACTCACAAAGTCGCTGCCCAGTGATTAATGCACTATCACCTAAATGCAATAAATAATTTACTAAAATATCTTTTGACATAGCTACCTCACATTTGACCGACTTCTTTAGGTAGCTCGTAAAAGCTAGCATGGCGATACACTTTATCTTCTGATGGATCAAATAATGCTTCCTTTTCATCAGGAGAAGAAGCTGTGATATCTGTAGATGGAACAACCCAAATACTTACGCCCTCATTACGACGAGTATATAAATCACGCGCACTTTCAATAGCCATGCGCCCATCAGCGGCATGAATACTGCCTACATGTTTATGATTAAGACCATGTTTGCTACGCACAAATACTTCATATAAAGTCCACTCTGACATTGTTATTCTCCTAATTAGGCAACTTGATTTTTATTTTTCATGTTTTGTTTTTCTGCATAAGCTACTGCTGCTTCACGAACCCAAGCACCATCATCAATAGCTTTGCGTCTTGTTGCAATACGTTCATAATTACAAGGCCCATTGCCTTTAATTACTTCATAGAATTCGTCCCATTTGATTTCACCAAAATCATAATGACCACGCTCTTCATTCCATTTCAATTCTGGATCTGGAGCTGTACAACCTAAAAACTCTAATTGAGGTACAGTTTGATCAACAAATTGTTGGCGTAAATCATCATTACTTTTACGCTTAATTTTCCATGCGGTTGATTGAGCACTGTTAGGTGAGTCATGGTCACTAGGGCCAAACATCATTAACGATGGCCACCAAAGGCGGTTAATAGCATCCTGTACCATTTCTTTCTGAGCTGCATTACCTTGTTGCATCATAGTTAATAAAATTTCATAACCTTGACGTTGATGGAAGCTCTCTTCCTTACAAATACGAATCATTGCTCTAGAATAAGGGCCGTAGGAAGTACGTTGTAAAGCTACTTGATTAACAATAGCCGCACCATCGACTAACCAACCAACAGCACCGACATCAGCCCAATTCAAAGTAGGATAATTAAAAATACTTGAATACTTGGCTTTGCCTGCATGTAGCTTGGCCACTTCTTCATCACGGTCAGCACCTAGGGTTTCCATAGCACTGTACAGATATAAACCATGTCCCGACTCGTCTTGAATCTTTGCCATTAACTGTAATTTACGTTTAAAAGAAGGTGCTCGAGTTACCCAATTCCCTTCTGGTAACATACCTACTACTTCTGAATGAGCATGTTGTGATATCTGACGTATAAGTGTTTTTCTATAAGCATCAGGCATCCAGTTTTTTGGTTCAACTTTAATTTCTTCGTCTATACGCAGTTGAAAAACTTTTTCTTCGTCAGACATTTCTTCGAAAGTTTTAACACGACTTACTCCGGTCTCAACTAATTGTGCATACATGGGATGTCTCCTTTCTTATTTTTGTTTGCCTTAACATGATACATTATTTTTTAATAAATGAAAGAAAAAGTATCATATTAAGACTTTTTTATATTTAGGATGCCTTACGTTGATCAAAAACCTTGGCAGCCTTACCTTCTGAGCGTTTAATACTATAACAAGGTCTTACTACAATCTCTGCATTAATGCCTATATAGTTCTTAAAGTGCTTTGACAGCTCTTTAAGTGCTCTATTTTTAACATCATCAGATAAGCCTTGATAATCAGGTTTAAACTCTACATGGAGGCTTAAACTATCTAAATTACCTCTACGGGTTAAATGTATTTCATAGGTTTCAGAAAGCTGTGGTACTTTTAATACAAGCTCTTCAATTTGAGTTGGATAGACATTAATACCACGGATAATCATCATGTCATCACTTCGTGCAGTGATTCGCTCTAAACGGCGCATAGGGCGAGCAGTACCAGGTAATAATCGGGTTAAATCACGAGTACGATAACGAATGATAGGTAATGCTTCTTTTTGTAAACCCGTTAAAACTAACTCCCCTATTTCACCATCAGGTAATACTTCTAAGGTAACAGGGTCAATAATCTCAGGATAATAATAATCTTCCCAAATAGTTGGGCCATCTTTAGTTTCAATACACTCCATTGCAACGCCTGGCCCCATCATTTCTGATAAACCATAAATATCCAATGCATTAATACCAAGACGTTTTTCAATAGCTTGACGCAAATCCCCTGTCCAAGGTTCAGCACCAAAAATGCCTACTCGTAAATTAATCTCCTCTGCTGATATACCTTGCTTCTCTAACTCATCTGCGATATTCAGCATATATGAAGGCGTAACCATGATAATATCTGGTTTTAAATCTAGAATCAGTTGCACTTGCTTTTCGGTTTGGCCGCCTGACATAGGAATAACAGCGCAGCCTAAACGCTCTGCTCCATAGTGAACACCTAAACCACCTGTAAATAAACCATAACCATAGGAAACCTGCACTTTATCACCTGGTTTACCGCCAGCTGCACGAATAGAACGTGCTACTACGTTAGCCCATGTATCGATATCATTTTGCGTGTAACCTACTACTGTTGGTTTTCCTGTTGTACCACTAGAAGCGTGTAACCGAACGATTTTATCCATAGGTACTGCAAACATATTGAACGGATAGTTATCACGTAAATCTGTTTTAACAGTGAAAGGAAATTTACTTAAATCCTCTAGAGAATTTAACTCGTCTGGATGAACACCTTGCTCTTCAAATTTTTGACGATAAAAAGGAACATTATCATAAGCGTATTTAACACTTTTCTTTAAACGTTCAATTTGCAGCCCACGTAATTCATCAATACTGGCTGTTTCGATTGGATCTAATTGTACTTTTTGCATAATCACACACTCTCTGTTGTACTTGTTTTACAGTGAAACTAATTTAGTTTTAAAATTTATTATTGTTATTTTGAAAATTCATTTAAAAGTAATAGTTAATAAATTATCACTTAATTAATTCATACAGATCCTCCCATTAGCTAATAAATACTACTACTTACCTTTAAATGCTGGTGCACGTTTTTCTATAAACGCAGCAACACCTTCTTTATAATCTTCACTACGTCCTGCTAGAC
>JBEBWU010000219.1:0-4857 GCA_040391985.1 Entomomonas sp.
TCATTACTCTAAACCTGCATTGTAGCAATGGGTCGCTAATTTTGTACAATAATAAGTGGTTTATGAAAGTTATTTTAAGTTATTAATTGGTGGTAATAATTCAGTAACTTATGAAGTTATTATTGCATAAGTTATGGGTTTGTTATAGAGAAATTTGTATAGAAAATGTTATTTTTATGTTACAGCGCCACTATGGAATCTGAAAGTATTATCAGGAGTTAAAATGGCTTGTTTTTCTATTTCTGCAAAGAAAGCTACCCGTTCATCAATCGGTTCAGGAGAGTATTTTTCAGCTAGTTTTAAGTAATCTTGGTAATGACGACCTTCTGACTTTAAAAGCGATAAATAAAATTTTGCTAACTCATCATCCACATAGGGAGCAACCCGATAAAAACGCTCACAAGAACGAGCCTCGATAAAGGCACCTATAATTAAAATATCAATCATACGTTCTGGATCAGGTTTTCTTAGATGTTTACGTAATCGTTGAGCATATTGTGCAGCTTCTAAAAATACGTATTTGACATTACGCTTTTTCATGATGGCAGCTACTTGCTCAAAATGGCGCAATTCTTCACGAGCTAAGCGAGAAAGCTTATATTGTAAATCTTCAAATTCAGTATAACGAACTATTAAATTTAATGCGGTAAAAGCGGCTTTTTTTTCACAATTAGCATGATCAATTAATAGAATAGCTTCATTTTCTTTTCGTTTGGCTTGTTCTAACCAAGAGTCAGGTGTAGGGCAGAGTAAAAATTGTTCTATTTCAGGAAGTAGCTGTATAGTCATTATTAAAATATAATTGATTGATCGAAAGTATAGAATTTTAGCATTCTTACTGTTAAAACATAAAGTGGGTTTTTATAAAGAGTAAATGATAGATGATAAGCGTCAAGGGAAAGGAATTAAGAGTGTTACATTGGTTGAAAGGTATTATTATCATTTTGATTTGTTTGCCTATTTTTAGTTGGGCAAATAATGTACAAGTAGCGAAAGCTGCTCAAGAACAAGTAGGCAAGACCCTTATATATGATCCTAGCTATACATCATTAGCTTATCCAATGGGTGATATTCCATTAGTACGGGGTGTTTGTAGTGATGTAGTAATTCGAGCTTTAAGAAGTAGTCATAAAGTCGACTTACAACAGTTGGTTCATGAAGATATGCGGCAACAGTTTGCGGTATATCCTAAAACATGGGGATTAACTAAGTCGGATAAAAATATAGATCATCGACGTGTACCAAACTTAGAAGTATTTTTTAAGCGTCAAGGAAAAAGTTTACCTGTTACTCAGCAATCTCAAGATTATCAGGCAGGAGATATTGTTTCATGGCGTTTGGATAATGGTCGACCTCATATAGGCATCGTATCGACTAATATGAATGTGGAAAAAACACGCCCATTAATTATTCATAATATCGGTTGGGGCGCACAAGAAGAAGATGTGTTATTTGAGTGGCAAATGATTGGTCATTATCGTTACTATAAATAGATCTGTCACATAGCTTATAAGGATTTATAAATTTAGGTTGGTAATATGCTGAATGCTTTGTTACAAAATGAGTGTAACTAAACTTAAATCAATGACTAGGATGTGATAGGATGTTACGATTTATAGTATCCCGAAAACATTCTTAATTTGCCCTGAAAGTATTATGCCTATATTAAATTCAATGAAAGCTGTGATGGCTAGTGTGTTATTAACAAGTCTCTTAACTGCTACTGGCTGTTCTAGCCCAGAACCTCAACAACAGGTTATTCAAGTGAAAAGGGGTGGAGTTACTTATACCTCAACCTCAATTAATGAAGCTATGGTTAAACAAGCGATAGCAGGCTCTAAATTTGTAATGGAAACAAGGGGCGATAGCATAGTGATTGTTATGCCTGTAAACGCTAGCTTTAATGCTAAACTACAAGACGTTTTATTGCAAGTAACACTAACACCACTAACTAAGATTGCTAAATTAGTGAAGCAAGACACTAATAGTGTGGTAGTTATTGTAGGCCATACTGATGATACAGGTGGGGCGTCTGTTAATAATGAGCTTAGCTTAAAGAGAGCTAAGAGCGTTGGTTCAGTGTTTAATGTGGCTGGATTATCTCGTAGACAGGTTTTTTCTACAGGTGTAGGCTCTAATCAACCACTTACTACCAATAAAACTTCAAAAGGTCGTGAACAAAATAGACGTGTTGAATTAATTATTGTTCAAAAACAAGATAGAGATATAGCTACGTTGGCTAATTTATATGCAGTAACAAATTATCAGAAAAATAATTAATTTTTTGTTTTATTATTAGCTAAAAATATGATCAGTTTAAATTTAAATAATTAAACTGTAGGCTAAGTTACTGCTAGAAATTGTTCATGGCTAGCGAAATTACAAGAGTTGAGAGATAGATGATTGTCACTAACATTAATGAAATAACTGATATTAAGTTAAATAGATCAATTATTTTGATGGGAAATTAGTGAAATGAAAAAGTTGTTAGTCACTGTATTTGTTTGTTTAAGTGTTAGCAATACAGTGAGTTATGCTCAAGAACAGACAACTATTGTTACAGAAAAAGAATCTATTACAACTAATAAAGCTAACACTGAACAGGAAAGTGCCATTGAAAGTGAGCACGTCGTTGTTAGCGAAGTAGTTGAGACTGATGATAATAAAAATATAGATCAACACCCCAATCAAGTTATATTACATATTTTAGTGCAAAGTGATGATTTTTATCGAATTGATAAAGGACAAAAGGGTATATTTTTTATTATCCAAGATTTTTATAATTCAGGTGAAAAAAGAACAGATCCTTATTTGATTACTAATATAGAGGAAGCTAAACATCAAAATTTTGATGCAGTGAATTATGACCATATGGATGTCAATGGTTTATTAATTGTATGGTTTAAAAATGGCCAAGTTGAGCAAAAGGGCGTATTTGACCAAGGGCAAAGAAAAGGTTTATGGGTCTCTTGGTATGAAAATGGTCAAAAGAAATCATCAGGTCACTATAAAGAGGGACTAAAAGAAGGACAGTGGACCGTATGGTATCAAAATGGCCGAAGAATGCAGAAAGGCTATTATAAAGCAGATAGAAGAGAAGGCGTTTGGATTTATTGGTATGGTAATGGTAGAAAAAAAGAGGCAGGTCGTTATCGTCAAGATGAGCGCGTAGAGCGTTGGAGTCATTGGGATGACGCAGGTAAGTTAGTTAAAGATGTAATAGAAGAAACTGTAGAATAGAATCCTCAATACAGAGATATTATTGAGTTAAATAGCTAAGAATTTTTAAATAGAATAATTAATAATAAAACCATTAGATGATTTGAATTTAAATCAGTCCCTAAAGATTACTTTTTATCAGCTTTAATAAAACAAACTTACAATGATATGATAGCTACATCCCTTGGATTGAGAAAAAGGGTGTTTTACATAAAAATATAGGTCTATGGAATAACAATTAAATGCAAATCCCTCGTTGGTTAAAAAGATGGTTTAGACGAATAGCTAGGGCTGTTGTTGTTATTGTCATAACACTTTTAATCATTCGTATTTATGATACACAGCGAGGAGCTCCTTTAGAGCTGTGGCATACCGTAACTCCCCATGAGTTAACGGCTAAAAAAATTGATAAAACAGATTGGCAAGGCTATTTAAAAGCAGAACAACAAGTATTTGATGAAGTAAAAAACAAAGTAACTAATAAAATGCATAATGATGGTCGATATGCGTTAAACCGTTATGCAGTAAATAGTCCGATTTATCCAGAACATTTTAAACTAAATTGGTATCTTTATTTTTTACTAAAACCTGAAGGTAAACCCAGTTGTGCAGTGGTATTACTGCATGGTTTAACAGATTCCCCTTATAGTTTAAGAAATATAGCATTCCATTATCAACAACGTGGGTTTGTCGTAGTAGCTGTTCGAATGCCTGCACATGGTACAGTTCCAGGTGCTTTAACAGAAGTACATTGGGAAGATTGGTTGGCAGCTACACGTCTGGCTGTTAGAGAAGCTCAGCGTTATATTGAGCCATCACAACCCTTTCATATTGTGGGTTATTCTAATGGTGGTGCATTAGCATTAATTTATACATTAGACGCGCTTGATAATCCTCAGTTAGCAAAACCTGATCAGGTTATTTTAATATCTCCTATGATAGGGGTAACTAGTTTTGCTCGTTTTGCTGGTCTAGCAGGTTTACCTTCAATATTTCCTCCTTTTGCTAAAGCTGCATGGATTGATCTAGTGGCTGAGTATAATCCATTTAAATATAACTCTTTTCCTGTAAATGGTGCACGTCAGTCTTATGAGCTAACAACTGCTTTACAGAAACGTTTATTGAATGTTGGCAATGAGAAAATAGCTCAACTACCCCCCATATTAACGTTTCAATCCGTAGTAGATAGTACGGTTACAGCACATTCAGTAATAACACTTTATAGTTTATTCTCAAATACTCATCATGAGTTGGTATTGTTTGATGTAAATAAAACCGTCAAATTAGGGCCGCTATTAAAAGATAAGGCTTATAATGCAGTTACTGAGTTATTACCTAATCCACCAAGAATATATCAAACCACTGTTATCACTAATAAGTCACCTGATAGTAATGAGGCAGTGGCTCATATCACTAAACCATTACAAACAGAACAGCAGGTTTATGATTTAGGTCTAGATTATCCAGCAGATATTTATTCTCTTTCACATATTGCTTTACCTTTCCCAGAATCGGATTCGCTCTATGGCCGTTACCCAGAAAATCGAGCAGAATTTGGTATTAGTATAGGTGCATTAGCCATTCGAGGTGAAAGAGGGGTATTAGTGACGAGTTTAGATAATTTATTGCGTGCTTCTT
>JBEBWU010000220.1:0-4833 GCA_040391985.1 Entomomonas sp.
TGAATACACAACTAATCAAAATATACTTTATCGAATTAAAACAACAGGCAATATTAAAAACGACAACATATACAGTGGTATTTTTGACGGTACTATTTCTACTAATACAGGTATAGAAGGTGACACCTTTTATTTTCAACAAGAAACCACAAATAATAAAAACCAAAGTATGGCTTATAAGCTAGGTTCTAGGGAGCCTGCACAACCTACAACACATAATTATGCCAGTACTCCTAGAATAGAGGTTAATGCAAAGGCTAACTTTTTAATAGAAGAAAAAGATTCTGCACAAATAATCATGGAGTATACAGATCCTAATAATCCTAAAAAAACATACCGCGATATAGCCGCTCAAAATAAAACATTAGATGAAATAGGTAGATGGCAGATCGCAGGAAAGATCTGGCACCCAACAAAGCCAATAATGTATTTTGATAACAGCAGCGATTTAGCCTGTATTTGGCGAATAGATTTAGTGAATAAACAACTCTCAAAAATTGTTCCAGAACATGATACAACAGCCCCCTACCCCATAGATTTAGGTATTAATAATTTAGAGGCTATTCTTTACACTCAACATAACTATCAAAGAGGATATACACAGCTAATGTTAGCTCTTTCTATAAAAGAATAGATAGTTTTAACTATAATTAAATAGCTGCTTCTAATAATAATGGGTAATAGAAATAATTCTTAATGTCTACATAATAACTACAAATTTGTTTTGTAGTTAGTAGGCATTTCCCATGAAAAAAGTTATTTCCTCTGTTTGCCCCATTTTAGTAACAGTGATAGTTTTGTTATGCCCTGTACCTTCTGGTTTAGCCCCCCATGCATGGTATTTTTTTGCGATTTTTCTTGGCTGTGTGATTGGGCTCATTTTAGAACCTTTACCAGGAGCAGCTGTTGGTTTAATTGGTGTTGCTGTTATAGCATTATTTGCTAACTACGTACTGTTTAGCCCTGCACAGCGGGCTAATCCTGACTTTGAATCAGCTAAAAACGCATTTGCATGGGCAGTATCAGGTTTCACCAATTCCACTGTCTGGCTTATATTTGGTGCATTTATGTTTGCACTAGGCTATGAGAAAACAGGACTGGGTAGACGTATTGCTTTGTGGCTAGTAAAAACATTAGGGAAACGCAGCTTAACATTAGGCTATGCGATTATGATCGCTGATACTGCACTTGCCCCCTTTACACCATCTAATACCGCACGTAGTGCAGGTACCATTTACCCTATTATTAGTAACCTACCACCATTATATGATTCTAAGCCTAATGATCCTTCCATGAAAAAAATAGGCACTTTCTTAATGTGGACGGCTATTGCTTCTACTTGTGTTACTAGCTCTCTATTTTTAACAGCTCTTGCTCCTAATTTACTGGGTCTTAGTATTGCTAGTAAAACAGCTGGTGTTACTGTAACTTGGATGGAGTGGTTTACCGCAGCAGCACCTGCTTGTATTTTACTACTAATAATCACACCCTTTTTATGTTATATCCTCTGTCCACCCAAAATTAAATCAGGTGATGCAATTCCTAGCTGGGCTGCTGAAGAACTTAAAAAATTAGGATCATTAACACGTAACGAAATTTTATTATTAGTGTTTGTAGTAGTTGCTTTATTACTATGGATTTTTGCAGAAAAAATAATTAATGCTTCTTTAGTAGGTATCTTAGTTATCTGTGCCATGCTGATATGTAGAATTATTACTTGGGATAACATCCTGTCAAATAAAGCCGCATGGAATACATTTGCATGGTTCGCCACACTTGTTGCACTTGCCGATGGGCTAAGTAAAGTAGGGTTTGTAGCTTGGTTCGGAGGGCTGGTAGGTGCACATATAAGTGGTTTCTCACCTATCGTAGTCATGGTCATTTTGACTTGTGTATTCTATTTACTACACTATTTCTTTGCTAGTACTACAGCTCACACTACTGCTTTATTACCTGTTATTTTAGGTGCTGCAAGCCATATTCAAGGGCTTGATATGCACACCTTCGTATTAATATTATTACCAACATTAGGCTTTATGGGCATTATCACTCCCTATGGCACTGGCCCTAGCCCTGTATATTATGGTACTGGATATTTACCCAGTACTTTATGGTGGCGTTTAGGTCTTATCTTTGGTCTACTATTCTTAGCTGTTTGGCTAATTGTTGGAATACCTTGGATATTGCTTATTAATTAATTTTGTTATAGAAAAGGGTCATATAAATGACCCTTTTTTTATAGGATTAAAACTAATCTATTAGCTGTTGTTGATACTCTTGGTAAAACTGTTTTAAAGAGCTGCTTACCACAGTGGCAGCGCCATCAATCAAAGCACAACGGCCACTGCCAGGTAATAATGAACAAAGACTTTCTAGCGCTTGTAAATCTGTTCTAAGACCAGAGCCCGTATCAATACGACGTAATAATCGAGCTAACTGATAAGTACCTGTTTTACAAGAGGTACATTGTCCACAAGAACCTGCCGCAAAAAAGTCTACATATTCTGCTACTTTACGAACAATACTTGTTCCTTCTGATATTACAATCATCGCACCAGTACCAAGACTTGATCCTTTTTCTTTTAAGGAGTCAAAGTCCATATGTACATCTAAATCATTCGTTGTTAGTAATGTATTAGAAGGGCCACCTGTAAAGACAGCTTTAAAATGAGATGAAGTTAACATGCCTCCACCATAGGTAAACACTAATTCACGTAATGTAGTTCCCATAGGTAGTTCATATAATCCCGGTTTTAATACATCACCAGAAAGCGAATACAGTTTAGTACCTGAAGCATTACCAATGCCTAATTGGTTATACCATTCTGCACCATTTTTTAAAATATGGGTCACTGCTGCAAAGGTTTCCACATTGTTAATAAGGCTAGGCTTACCAAACACGCCGCTCTCAAAGGGATAAGGTGGTTTTTCACGGGGAAATGGAAAACCACCTTCTACACTTGAAATAACCGCTGTTTCTTCACCACCAATATAAAGCCCTGAACTTTTAACTACCTTTAATTCAATAGGTCTTTTTAAATACGCAGTTACCTCACTCAACAAGCTACTAGCCAGCCACTGCTCAACGGCTTGCTCCATAACCGCCAACGCTTCAGCCTGATGAGGATTAATATATAAATACACATGGTTGGCTTGCACAGCTACAGCAGCAATTAATGCTCCCTCTATAATTTGATGAGGTGTTGCTTTTAATAAGTAACGGTCTTTAAATGTACCTGGTTCATCTTCATTGCCATTACATAAAATATACTTATCATCACTTTGCTGATCAGCAATCGCTTGCCATTTGCGGTAAGTAGGAAAACCAGCACCACCCATACCACGTAAATCTGCTTTTTTAAGGGTATCAATAATTAAATCTGGTGCTTTTAAAGCCTGTTTTAAACCATGACCACCATGATCGCTAAGCCACTGATTAAGGTCTGCACCAATACAAGTTTTGGTCGATAACAATATAGGTTCAAATATCATTTCATTACATCCTAGCGATTGTTATGGTTATTATTTGATGATTGATTAGCACGTCCCCGTAAATTAATTTCACGATGGAAATCAAAATTTCCATATTCAGGGAACAAAATAGGTCCATAAACATTGGTAGGCAAACCAGATAAAATCAATTGACGTTGCCAATTATATAAATGAAATAATCCTACTTTAGGTGCTGGATGTTGGTTTGCTGTTAACGCAGCATGTTCACCAGCTCGACGACCAAAAGTAATAATCTCTTGTAGCGCATTACCCATCATACGATTGCGGCCATGAATACCACCCGTCATCTCACCCACACAATACAAACCAGAAACTGTAGTTTGACCATTCTCATCAATGACTACACCGACATTTTGATAATGTAAGGTAGGGCGAACCATTATAGGTTCAACTGTTAAATCAATATTACATTGTTTACCTAAATGGCTTAAACTCACTAAACGTTCTTTTAGAATACCTGGGTTACGCCGCTCTAAATCTGGTACATCAAGGAATACCCCTACTTTACCTTCACGCTCTACACCTCGTCCTTCAGCACATTCTTTTAAGATAGCAGCAGAAACAATATCACGAGGTAATAACTCATCAATAAAACGCTTACCCTCGCCATTAATTAAATAAGCGCCAGCAGAACGAGCCGCCTCTGAAATAAGTCCGCCTAATCGAAAAGAAGGCCACGCCACGCCTGTTGGGTGATACTGAAAAGAATCAATTTCTCGTAATTTAGCCCCTATACGGTAGGCAAGCACTAAACCATCAGCAGTTGCACCATAGTGATTAGAAGTAGGGAAATCATTTAAATGTAAACGGCCTGTACCGCCTGTAGCTAAAATAACTTTACTAGCTCTTACTAATACAAAACGATGGGTACTCAAATCGTAAATAACACCACCCACGCAATTACCATCTTCGTCTGATAACAACTCTATTAATGGACAGCGGTTCCATACATTTATTCGTTCATCTAACTCTACTGCTTCACGCAGTACACGCATCATTTCTACGCCCGTATAATCTTTAAACGATAAAATACGCGCTCGAGTAGCACCACCTGGTTTTTTTCTTAATAATTTACTTCCTACAAAATCACTATTCTCACGATCAAAACTCATACCCTGTTCAATCAACCAACGAATAGTATTAGGTGCAGAAATAGCTAACCGAGCGACTAATTTTTTATCCGCGCATAAATGCCCTGCTTTTAATGTATCTTCAAAATGAATTTGTGGACTATCATCCTCACCAATGGCTGCTTGAATACCCCCCTCAGCCATTACTGTATTACTGTCACCAATTCTTAATTTAGTAGCAAGGATGACT
>JBEBWU010000221.1:0-4825 GCA_040391985.1 Entomomonas sp.
CGTTTAATAGCCTGCGAGGTACGCCCCTTTGCTTTTGCCTCTAGTAAGCGGCCTATTAAAATCAATGAAATAATAACAGCAGCAGCCTCGTAATAGACATGAACAGTTCCTTTAGGCAACAATTGAGGCATAAAGGTAGCTATTACAGAGTAACAATAAGCAGCTAATGTACCTACAGCTACTAAAGAATTCATATCAGGGGCTAAACGTAGTAAAGCAGGTATTCCCTTTTTATAAAAATTAAAACCAGGAATAAGCATCACAAGTGTTGTTAGAAACCATTGAGTGTACCAACTATTTTGTTCACCAATAGTGTTGAGTACAAAGTGGTGTACTGTAGAGGAAATGTGGCCACCCATTTCCAATAAAAAAACAGGTACTGTCAGAACAATAGCAATTAATAAAGCAAACTTAAGTTTATCTATATCTTGTTGTTCTTGCTGGCTATCATCAACTGCTGGTTGATCTTGTTTAATAACTTGTGCTTCATAACCTGCTTTGGTAACAGCAGCGGTTAATAAGTCATCGGCTAAAGGTTTGGCAAGAACAATATGTGCTTTATGAGTGGCTAAATTAACATTGGCCTCGGCTACACCATCAACTTTTTTTAAAGCTCTTTCAACACGACCAACACAAGCAGCACAACTCATGCCTTGAATGTTGAGGTCAATTTGATTGATGTTAGATAACTTTTGCTGTGTCATAACTCACTCATAAAATACTTGGTTAAATTAATAGTAACATTTTAGTCGTTTTACCTATGTAAGACTAAAGAAGAGTTCTATATTTGCTGTGGGGTAAAACCTGTCTCTTTGATAATTTCTTCAAGAGCAGATGGATGACTAGTTGCTTGAATAGATAACTCATGCTTGGCTAAATCTATCTCTAGTTGTGCATTAGGATCTTTATTCTGTATAGCTGTAGTCAATGTTTTCACACAATGGTTACATGTCATATCGGGTATATAAAATTTAATAGCAGTTGTCATAATTTACTCTCCATCTATAAAAATGTTAGAGTAATTTTAAAGATTACCATCATGGTAAGGTCAAGTACTTTTGTAATAGGAATATTATAGTGGTTATGAATATAGGGCAGGTAGCCAGAGATACTGGTGTTTCGCCCAAAATGATTCGTTATTATGAAACAGTTGGTTTATTGAATGCTGTGCAGCGTACAGAGTCAGGTTATCGTACTTACACTGATAATGATGTTCAAACACTACATTTTATACGTAGGGCTAGAGACTTAGGCTTTGCAGTGGCTGAGATTCAAGAGTTATTAGCTTTATGGCGTGATAAAAATAGAGCTAGTGAGGATGTTAAACGACTGACACAGCAGCATATTGATGATTTAGAAAAAAAAGCTAAGAGTTTGCAAGAGATGGCAAATACATTGCGTCATCTAGTTTGTCATTGTCATGGTGATGACCGACCAGAGTGTCCTATTATTCAAAAACTTGCTAGTAAATAAAGGATTAGAAAGTAGCCAGTGAAGGCTACTTTCTAGCTATAAGCTAATTAGGATAAAAATAGCTTATAGGCATCGTTATTGGTTTCATCCCAATAAGGATAGCCGATAGCATCTAAGGCTTCTTTAAACAGTTTCATTTCTGCTGCTGGAACTTGTAAGCCTGCAAAAATACGGCCTTCTGCTGCACCATGATTGCGATAGTGGAACATGCTAATATTCCAACGACCACCCAGCTTATTTAAGAAGTTGAATAATGCACCTGGACGTTCTGGAAACTCGAAACGGAACACATGTTCATTATCAATGGCTTTATTGCGACCACCCACCAAATGGCGAATATGTAATTTAGCCAATTCATTATCGGTTAAATCTATAATTGGAAACCCTTTTTCTTGAAGCGAAGAGACTAATAGATCACGTGGGTCATTTTCTGGATGAGTTTGTACTCCAACAAAGATATGAGCTTCTTTACTACTGCTGTAGCGGTAGTTAAACTCAGTAATTTGACGTTTTCCTAACGCTTCACAGAATCGTTTAAAGCTACCTAACTCTTCTGGGATAGTGACAGCAATAATAGCTTCTCGTTTCTCACCAATTTCAGCACGTTCAGCCACATAGCGTAAACGGTCAAAGTTAATGTTAGCACCTGAATCAATAGCTACTAATGTTTGACCTTTTACACCTGTTTCTGCACAATATTTCTTAATACCTGCTACACCCAATGCTCCTGAAGGTTCTGTAATTGAACGGGTATTATCATAAATATCTTTTAGAGCAGCGCAGATTTCATCTGCTGTTACTGTAATAACATCATCAACATACTTCTTACAAATACTGAAAGGCTCCTTACCAATTTGCGTGACTGCTACACCATCAGCAAATAAGCCTACTTGGTTTAAGGTAACGCGCTTACCTGCTTTCATAGCTGCTTGTAAGCAGTTTGAGTCAGAAGGCTCAACGCCAATCACTTTAATTTCAGGACGCAAGTATTTTATATAAGCAGCTACACCAGCAATTAAACCACCGCCACCAACAGGAACGAAAATAGCATCTAAAGGCGCATTGTGCTGGCGTAGAATTTCCATAGCAATGGTGCCTTGTCCAGCAATAGTGTCAGGGTCATCATAAGGATGCACAAAGGTAAACCCTTTTTCTTCTACTAATTTCAATGAGTGGGCTAATGCTTCTGGAAAAGCATCACCATGTAATACAACCCTAGCGCCATGAGACTTAACAGCTAATACTTTGATTTCTGGTGTGGTTTTAGGCATTACTATAACTGCCTTAATACCTAGTTTTTTGGCTGAAATAGCTACCCCTTGTGCATGGTTACCTGCAGAAGCAGTAATCACACCAATGGCTTTTTCTTTATCTGATAAGCGTGCAATTTTGTTATAAGCACCACGAATTTTAAAAGAGAATACAGGTTGTAAATCTTCTCTTTTTAAGAGTACGGTATTGGCTAATTCTTCTGATAAGCTAAGGGCTGGCTGTAATGGTGTTTCTATAGCAACATCATATACAGGTGCCGTTAGGATGTTTTTAACATATTTTTCTAACATGACCGTTCCTATACCATGTAGTGTAGTAGTAAGGTGTTAAGTTTAAACTATTTAGAAAAAATGTTTTATAGAAAAATTAAATTATAAGCAATACTTTGTGAAAGTGATGTTTATCATACAAAAGTAATATTTTAAAAATGAAAATGAGTGTTATTATCAAATTATTATCACTTAAATATTTATTTAGAAGAGCAAGTGTTTACTCACAAAAGAAGTTCTTTATTTCAAACTACTATAGAACTATAAATATAGTGTTTTATAAAATAAATATATGCTGAGTATTTATGTTTTAACAAACTTAATACGAAACATTCTTTTATTAAAATTATTATCTGTATCATTGGTTGTTTAAGGATTGTTAACAAAACATAGCACTTGCTACTTAAAAGGAAGGGGATTAAGTAGCTAGGAAGTTGCTTTTGTATAGTAGTCAGCTACTTATGTCTTTTTGTGTTAATAGAAAAGGACAAAGTATTATGACAATGATAAATGTACAACAAAAATTTCTGCCTTTTATTCTGAGTGGTTCATTTCTAAGTATTACATGCCAAGCAACCAACTATATTGCTAATGATGGTAATCATCATGACCTTAGTAATGATAGTTACTATTCCACTAATTCTGGATGGGGAAATAGTGCTCTTGTTGCGACTGGTTCAACAGTAGCAGGCGATAATCTTTATCTTGAAACATTGCACTCTCAGTCTGTTACTGCTTATGCTGCACAAGGTGGAGAAATTCATCTTACAAATAGTACTATTAACCATACATCGCCAGCTGCTAGCCAAACCTACGCTCTTCTTTCTCATGGTGAGCATATAACAAACGGCTCATCTTTCATTACTATCAGTAATAGCAGCATTACTACAATAAATAACTCCATTACGGCAGTCTTTGCGCAGGATGGCGGAAAGATTCATCTAACAGGTAATACCACCATTAATACGGATGGCAATTATGCATATGGCATTCTAAGTAGGGGGGCAGGGAGTAATACTGGGTATGGTTCTATAATTACTGCTGATCAGATAACTGTCGTTACTATGGGGGATAATGCATATGCTGTACATGCTGTGGATTTAGGTGAAATCGATATAACAAATGCTAATGTGACTACTTCTGGTTCTAGTAGTACTGGAATTTACGCGAGTAATGGACGTATAAGTGCTTCTAATAGCTCAATCAATACCATAGGTTATGCTGCTCATGGAGTTTCTGCATTAAATACTACGGTTGAACTCGATAGAGTTAGTATTACAACAAGTGGTAATAATGCTTATGGCGCAAGAGTCAATAATGCTTCTTTAGTAATCAATAATTCCACTATTAATACAACAGGAACTGATGCAGCAGCATTAGCTAGTTTAGAAAGTAATCAAATTGATATTTTTGCGAGTCACCTTGTTGCAGATGATTGGACAACCATTTGTTTTAGTCATGGCGGTGATTCTGTTTTAAATCTCACAGATGTCTCTTCTGTTAATAGCAATATAGGTCAAGCTATTTTAGTAGAGGGGGCAACTACAACAGCCACTGTTAATCTAGATAACAAAACAGTAGTAAATGGCACAGTAATAGCAGCATCAGGTAGTAAGTTAGATTTATCTATTAATAACAATTCTGTCTTAAATGGTAATACTAGTAACGTAAATCAGCTTAATTTAGCTAGTTCAGGTAGATGGATTTTTGATGCCAACAACTCCATAGCCTCTATAGATAACACTGGTGGTGTGGTTCAGTTTAATTCCAGTTCAGTTTCTAGTCCAATCACTCTCACTCCTAAAGATTTG
>JBEBWU010000222.1:0-4810 GCA_040391985.1 Entomomonas sp.
TGGGTTTAATCGCTGGCCTGTGCCGTATTTCTAAAAATCCTACCTTAAGAGATTTATCTACTATTTATGTAGAGCTTATTCGAGCATTACCACTGTTAGTAATCATTTTTATTATTTACTACTTCTTTGGTACGATTCTTAAGTTATCCCATGAAACAGCTGCTATTGTTTCATTATCGTTTAGTGCGGGTGCTTACATTGCAGAAATTGTTCGAGGTGGTATTCAGTCTATTTCAAAAGGTCAAACAGAGGCTGCTCGTTCATTAGGAATGGGAGCGGCTAGTACTATGAGTTTAATAGTTTTGCCACAAGCGTTTAGAAGAATTTTACCCTCTTTAACTGGTCAATTTATTAATCTAGTAAAAGATACTTCTTTATTATCAGCTATTTCTATTATCGAAATAACAAGGGCTGCACAATTAGCTACCACTACTTCAATGAAGCCTTTTGAAATGTGGTTTTGTGCAGCAGCATTGTATTTGTTAATTAATATTCCACTCTCTATTTTGGCTCATTATTTAGAAAGAAGGCTGGCAAAAAGTGATTAATGTAAGAGAAATTAATAAAGTTTTTGATAGCAAAGGCATGGTTGTTCGTGCTGTTGATAATGTGAGCGTAGATATTGCCAAAGGTGAAGTAGTGGTTATTATTGGACCCTCTGGTTCAGGTAAATCTACTTTTTTACGTTGTTTAAATGCCTTAGAAGATATAGACAGTGGTTCAATTACTATTGATGGTATTCATGTAACCCATTCTAAAACCAATATTAATGCATTGCGTCGTGAAGTAGGGATGGTGTTTCAGCACTTTAATCTATTTCCACATATGACGGTACTAGAAAATCTTTGTGTAGCACAGCGTATTGTCCGTAAACGTTCCAAGGAAGAAGCAATAGAAAAAGCAAAGAAATTATTAGCTAAAGTAGGTATTGCGCAAAAGATTAATGAATATCCATCGCGTTTATCAGGTGGACAGCAACAGAGGGTAGCAATAGCTAGAGCACTTTGTATGGATCCTAAAGTTATGTTATTTGATGAACCTACATCTGCTTTAGATCCTGAAATGGTGGGTGAAGTATTAGATGTAATGAAAAAGCTAGCCCAAGAAGGCATGACTATGGCCTGTGTTACTCATGAAATGAAATTTGCTAAAGAAGTAGCAGATCGTATTTTATTCTTTGATCATGGTAAATTATTAGAAGATACTACGCCTGCTAAATTCTTTACAGCACCAGAAGATCCAAGAGCACAAGCGTTCTTACAACAAATTCTGTAGAGGTTATTATGCGTATAGGTGAACTAGCAAAAGCAGCTAATTGCACAGTAGAAACTATACGCTATTATGAGCAACAAGGTTTATTACCAGAGCCTTATCGTACTCAAAATAATTACCGTATCTATAATAAAGATCATTTGGATCGTCTAAAATTTATTCGTAATTGTCGTAATTTGGATATGGCACATGATGAAATACGGGAACTACTTAAATTAGCGAACAATACGGACGAGAATTGTACAGCAGTGGCTAATTTACTTGAACAACACATACAGCATGTTAATCAGCGCCTTAAAGAATTACAAGAACTACAACAACAGTTACTTGATTTACATAATCGCTGTCAGGGTAATCGACCTGCTAGTCATTGCAATATTGTACAAGAGCTCACTGAAATGGATATTCCAGCGAATTCCCATAAAACACATTTGGGATAAAAAGGATTAGTTTCTAGTACTTTATCAATACCTATTAGCGTTTTATCAATATTAGCGGTATATTATGAAGACAAATAATAACGAATAGTAATGAATCACAATAGATGACTACCTTACTGATCACTTTACCTATCTTTGCTTATATCTTTATTGGCTGGTTAGCTGCTAAATCGCGTTATGTTTCTGATAAAGTATGTGATGGATTATCAGAATATGTGTTTTCTATTGCTGTGCCTGTATTAATTATGATGACTTTGGCACAAACTTCATCAAAAGATCCTATTATACCTACCTATTGGGTGTCCTATTTTGGTGCTTGTGCAATAGCATGGGGCATTACCATGTTATTAACCAAAAAATTATTAAAAAGACCCCATAAAGAAACAGTTATCTGTGGTTATGCCACCAGTCAGGCTAACACTGTATTTATGGGGATACCGCTAATTTTAGATGTATATGGACAAGCAGGTTCTGTACCGTTATTTATGTTGTTAGCTATTCACCTACCTATTATGTTAGGCGCAGCTAGCTTTTTAATAGAGTTGGGTGGCAATGAAAAATTTTTTACCAAGCTTAAAAAAATAGTATTAACTATTTGTACAAATCCCATTTTTATCGCGTTAATTATTGGCTCGTTTTTACATTATTTTGAAATCAAACCACAAGGTACTATCAAAACTATATTAGAAAGTATTGCTGGTACTGCATCAACCTGTGCCCTTATTTCACTTGGCATGGCATTAAACCGTTATCGAATTAAAGATGACCTTAAATGTGCATCCATTATTGTGGTAGGTAAATTAATTATCCATCCATTAGCTGTTTGGATATTGGCGTTTTATGTATTTAAGCTACCGCCCGTTTATGCTGGCGTGGCCGTGTTATTTGCTACTTTACCCGTTGGAGTTAATGCGTATCTGCTTTCTTTCTATTATAAAACAGCAGAACGGCCAGTATCTTCAGCAGTACTTATTTCAACAGTGCTATCGGTATTTTCGGTTTCAATTTGGTTAAGCTTACTGTTAAAAATGCAATAAATATGGATTAAAAGTTGTTAACAGTATTTGATGTAATTATTCTATTTTATAGAAATATATGATAAGTTTTACTTAAATATACAAACATCATTAATATTCAGTTGATAATGTGTACTTTCTAGTAGGGTCACAGACAACATACAATAAAATAATTTATAAGAAACGATAATGGAAAACTGGCGTGAGAGTGTTATATTTGATTTCATTGATGTGGAAAAGACAGATCATGCTTTTCAAGTTATTTTATTAGCAGCCAATGCGTTGGGATTTGAGTTTTGCACTTATGGCTTTTCTGTACCAAGTAAAGATGGGTCTCCTATAATAGGTGCATTGACTAATTATCCTGATGCTTGGGAAAGACGTTATAATGAAATGGGATATTTGCAAAGTGACCCTGTAGTTTTACATGGCTATCAGTCACAAACGCCTTTTTTATGGACAGACAAAGCTTTTATTGCTACTCCTCAGCTATGGGATGAGGCAAAATCTTTTGGGCTAAAAACAGGTTGGAGTCTTTCACGTAGAGATAAATATGGAGCTTTTGGGTTGTTAGGTATAGCGCGCTCTACAGAAAAAATCACCAAAAAAGAACTAAAAGAAAAGCAAAATCAACTATGTTGGTTAACTGAGGTTATGCACTCTTCTTTTATAAATCTTTTAAATCCATATAAATATAAAAATTTTTTACCTATCTTAACTGCAAGGGAAATAGAAGTTTTAAAATGGACTGCTGATGGTAAATCCGCTCAGGATATAGCACAGATTCTAAGTATATCGAAAAATACCGTTGATTTTCATATAAAGAATGTTATCACTAAATTGAATGTTCCTAATAAAATAGCAGCAGTCGTTTGTGCAATCAAACTTGGCTTATTGTACAAAAATTTATATTGAGAATGTTTAATAGCTTTTATGATAGAACCTACTAAAAAGGGTAGGTTACAAAATACTGATTAGTATTTACAATTAAAATTATAAAATTAATAGTTTTTAAAGAAAATAAAATTAAATAATTTCATTTGATTCTTAGTGAATTAATCTTTAATGGAGAGAGCATGTCAGGAATATATTATGATTGTTTTATTGAGCCTATAGATGATGCTGCTTTTAACAAGTTTAAAGCATTTATTCAAGCAATGAAGTCTGAAGATCTTGAAAAGATGGAAGAGTTAGACTCTGAAGAGTTGCTCTATGACCTTGATGAGGATTTATTTGGTGATATAGAGTCTAGTATTAGTGGCAATATCATAAATTTAAAATTTGACACTGGTAATCTGTCTATGGAATCAGAAGATGTTATTAATTTCTTTATTTCATTAGGCACTAAAAATATAGAAGCGTCACTCTTTTACTCTTCATGTGGAGAATATGAGTTTTATAACAATAGCAATGAGCGATTAGAACATTATGTAGGTAATAGTTGGCGTTGGTTAACTAATCCTTTACCAGACTTTACCAATGAAAATGTTTTATTAACAGGAGAGTTTGATACATTTTCTATAGAAGATTTCGAAAATGAAATCACAAGATATGCTGGTGTCGTGAGTAGTAATATCTCCACTGATGTAACATTAGTGGTAGTAGGAAAAACTCCCAATCAAGATATTGTTAATCAGGCAATGACGCTTAATATCCCTATACTAAATCAACAACAATTTGAGGAAAAATATAAATTATAAATAATCGAAGATAGATCTTTAGTGTTATTGAGTAAGTATGAAATAAAGAAGATAAGTATATATTTTGCTTAAGTTAGAAAATTATTAAATAGTAACTAACAGTAATAAACATGGGAGAAATAATATGAAACTAATCACTCAGGGAGTAGCTATTGCTACATTGGCTTTCATAACAATGACAGGTACAGCAGCAGATAATGATAATGCTGCACAATTATGTCAAAAAGCAACCCAAAATCAATTGAAATTTGCTGAAGAAGCAAAGCAAATGATGAGTACAGCTTTACAATATGCCACCACAGATGAGCAAAAAAGAGATATTGAACAAAAGCAAAAAGACATGAATGAGCATATTAATAATTTAAAAACACCTGAAGCACAG
>JBEBWU010000223.1:0-4810 GCA_040391985.1 Entomomonas sp.
AAATACCTGTAATTAATGCTGGCACTCCTCCTATCAATATGGCCATAACATAACCAGGTAAAAAAATAAAAAATAATAACGCTGATGTATCAAAACTAATAAGCGCAATTATTAAAGCAAGCAAAAGAAAACCAACAATAGGACCACCTATTAAAAAAATCAATGAGGTCAAAATAATCCTATATATAAACTGCCTCTTATTCATTAGTTTTATTAGTTATTTCTAGGGCATATTGATACAGTTTATTTTTACGTTCCCCTGTAATTTCAGCAGCTAAAGCTGCTGCTTGTTTTACAGGTAATTCTGCTAATAACACTTTTAAAACACGTACTGTTTCTTGGTTAATATCTGCTTGCTCTGGAGTCTTCCAACCTTCAACTAATAGTACACACTCACCACGTTGTTGGTTACTATCAGCTTTAACCCATTCAGTTAATTCAGCTAATGTAGAATTTTTAATAGTCTCAAAGGTTTTTGTTAACTCTCTGGCTAATACTGCTTGGCGATTTTCTCCAAAAGCAGCAACTAAATCCTGTAAACTTTCTAATAAACGATGAGGAGCCTCATAAAAGATAAGTGTTCTAGGTTCTTCTTTCAATGTCTCCAGTGTATTTTTTCTTGCAGTTGATTTAGCAGGCAAAAACCCTTCGAAACTAAAACGATCTGAAGGTAGCCCTGCCGCTGATAGTGCGGCTATCACTGCGCATGCACCTGGAATAGGCACTACTTTTATACCTTGTTGCTGTGCTTCCCTTACTAAATGAAAACCAGGATCAGAAATCAGTGGTGTGCCTGCATCAGAAACTAATGCTATATTTTTTCCTGCCAATAATATCTGCACAAAATAGTTTTGTTGTTCTCGTTCATTATGATCATGGCAGGGTTTAAGTGATGTATTAATAGCAAAATGCTGTAATAATTTGGTTGTATGACGAGTATCTTCAGCAGCTATTAAGTCTACTTCACGTAAAATACGCAGTGCACGATTAGTAATATCTTCTAAATTACCAATCGGCGTTGCCACTATATAAAGTGTTCCAATAGCAGAATTCTCTATCAAAATAATACCTTTTAAACAAATAAAAGGTTATTTTACTCTACCTTAGCTATTTGTATAGGTAAATTATCTGACTTACCAACTCGTGTAATATAAGTAATAGGGTTAATAGAATTATTATTTTTTACTACTTCAAAATGAACATGAGGTCCTGTTGCACGACCAGAACTACCTAACTTGGCAACAACTTGTCCTACTTGTACAAGATCTCCTGAACTTACCATATTTTGCTGATTATGAGCATAAATAGTTTTGTAACCATCTAAATGACTAACTTCTACTACATTACCATAACCTGTTTTGACACCAGAAAAAGTAACAACCCCAGCAGCAACCGACATAACATCAGCCCCACGTGGGCCAGAAAAATCTACTCCCTTATGTCCCTTAGAACGTCCTGTAATAGGATCTATTCTTACCCCATAACGAGAAGTAATATAACCATTTTTAAGAGGATATCCTGCAATGTAATTCTCTTGTCGAATGCTACGTTTAACAATTAGATTTTCCAGTACTTCCAACTGTTTTTCTCTAGTAGTAATTTTATCTGATAATTTATTTAGTTCTTGCATAAAAGTAGGAGGAGTAAATGCTTCCTTACCTTCACCTAAGTTTTCCTTAGCACCACCTAAACCAACACTTTCAGAAAAATCAAACTCATTATCAATACCCGCTAATCCTGTTAAACGTTCACCCATCGCGTCTAGACGAATCAACCGAGCTTGTATATTGGCCAAATAAGCACTGTATGCATCTAAACGAGCTTGTGCTTTCTCACGTATACTAGCTATTTCTTCTAAAGGTTCTTTCATTACAGTAGTCAATTGATCATCTGTAATTAATGTTGTCTTTATGGTTTGTTTAGTAAACCAATAACCTAAACTAGCAGAAACAACACACAACACAACTAAACTTAAAATGATGGTAGATAAATCTGTTGCAAAGGTAATGCGACTACGCTGAGCATTTTTTTCAGAAATGAAGATAAGGCGCATACAAACTTCCTTTAATTAAACTATTCACTTACAGAATCCCTGTATTTTGCTAAAATAATTCAGTCATACTAAATACAGAGCTCATATGTCTTTCCGACCTTTATATGCAAAACATTCTAAATCACTTCTGGTGCAAACCTCTTCACTAAAACAATTGGTGAACAAGGCTTCGTACCTTAGTCGATTACAAGAATGTTTAAATCTGTATTTATCAACTGCTATAAGAGAAAACTGTGCTATTGCTTCCTTCCAAAATGGAATATTAACTATTTTAGTGAACAATGCGCATTGGGCAACCCGTCTACGCTATCAACAAAACAAGTTAAAACAACAGTTACAAGAACACCAAGAGTTCAGTGGTATTCATAAAGTTACTATTAAAGTTTCCCCTAAACCCTTAAAAGAGTCAGAAGAAGCACATGGACTAACCATGTCTTCAAATACAGCAAAAATTATTGCTGAAACAGCTGAAAACATAAACCATCCAGCACTTCGAGAAGCACTGGAACGTTTATCTAAACATACTAAATAGACTTTAGTCTAATAGGGATTTTAACAGATTATGCCGATGTGGCAAGTTGAATATAAGAAATAGGTGCCTTATCAACCCCTTCAAAGGTTACCATTTCCCATGCATCAGGCTGGCTTATAAGGGTTCTAAGTAATTTATTATTTAATGCATGACCTGATTTAAAACCTATAAATTCACCTACCAAGCTGTGACCAAGTAAATACAAATCACCTATGGAATCAAGAATTTTATGTTTTACAAATTCATCTTCATAACGAAGACCATCTTCATTCATAACGCCATCATCGCCCACAACAATAGCATTTTCTAAACTACCACCTAATGTTAAGTCTTTAGAACGTAAATATTCAATTTCTCTCATAAAACCAAAGGTTCTAGCACGACTAACTTCTTTTACAAAGGTAGTACTTGAAAAATCAATGGTGGCTGATTGGGTGTGTTTTTTAAAGGCTGGATGGTCAAAATCAATTTCAAAACTAACTTTAAAGCCATCAAAAGGTAAGAAAGTAGCTTTTTTACCATTATCTTCTACAGAAACTTCTTTTTTAATACGAATAAATCTTTTTGGGGCTTCTTGTTCTTCTAAACCAGCAGACTGAATTAAAAATACAAAAGGACCAGCACTACCATCCATAATAGGTACTTCGGAACATGAAAGTTCGATACGAGCATTATCAATACCTAAACCTGCCATAGCAGATAATAAATGCTCTACTGTATCAATACGAACTCCATCTTTCATTAATGTAGTAGAAAGTGTTGTTTCCCCTACATTTTCAGCTCTAGCTGGAATTTCAACCATAGGGTCTAAGTCAGCTCTACAAAAGACAATACCTGTATCCACAGGGGCTGGCTTTAAAGTAAGGTAAACTTTTTTACCTGAGTGAAGACCTACACCTGTAGCTCGAATGGTATTTTTTAATGTGCGTTGTTTAATCATACAATTACTCGTTCCAGCAAAATGCGAATTGCTATCAATAATAGCAGATTGCCCTTTAACTGAACACCCTTCTAACCCTGAAAAGCCATTGATAAAATAAAATAGCGTTATAGATTTTTACCTATAACGCTATTATTACACTACTTCAATAAACAGATAGATTAGTCAGCTTGATTTCTTAAGAACGCTGGAATATCTAAATAGTCTAAATCTTCTTGTGCTTCTAAATTAGTGGCAGCATTGCCATGAGCACCACGATTACGCATTACTGTTGGGCGATCAAAATCACGATAATTAGTTTCTGATAAATTTTCAGAACGGGTATTTATAGATTCAACCGCATTTACAGTAGGGATGGTGTTATCAATTACTTTTACTGGTCTACTCATCTCTTGACCTAAACCAGTTACTACTACAGTCACGTTTAACTCATCACCCATCGTTGGGTCAATAGCAGAACCAATTTTTACTGTTGCATGGTCAGAAACTAGATCTTCAATGATTTCACCTACATCATTGAACTCACCAATAGTCATATCACTTGCTGTGATATTTACTAATACACCACGTGCACCTTGTAAATTAATATCTTCAAGCAATGGATTACGGATAGCTGCTTCTGCTGCTTCACGAGCACGATTAGGACCGCTTGCACTACCAGCACCCATCATTGCCATTCCCATTTCACTCATTACTTCTTTAACGTCAGCAAAATCGATATTGATTAAGCCTGGGCGTTGCATAATATCAGAAATACCACGCACAGCACCTGTTAATACATCATCAGCTTTAGCAAACGCAGATAATAAGCTAACGTCTTTACCTAAGATAGTAATTAATTTTTCATTAGGGATAGTAATTAGAGAGTCAACATGTTCAACAAGCGCATCAATTCCCTGATCCGCCACTTTGCTACGCTTACGACCTTCAAAAATAAAAGGACGAGTTACTACAGCAACTGTTAAGATACCCATTTCTTTAGCAACTTGAGCAATAACAGGAGCTGCACCAGTACCTGTACCACCACCCATACCAGTAGTGATAAAGACCATATTCGCACCATGTAAAGCTTCAGCAATACGTTCACGGTCTTCTAAAGCAGCTTGTCTACCCACATCAGGGTTAGTACCTGCACCTAATCCTTTAGTGATATTAGCACCTAATTGAAGAATTGCACCACCAGTGACGCTTTTTAATGCTTGTGCATCAGTATTAGCACAAACAAATTCAACACCTTCAATATTGCTACGAATCATGTGGTTCACAGCGTTTCCACCGCCACCAC
>JBEBWU010000224.1:0-4805 GCA_040391985.1 Entomomonas sp.
AGTCAACCACTCGTTTAACTGCTACAAGAACCTTCATGGGTGTCCTCTTTCTCTTCTTCTGTGGGTGAAAATATTAAAAACAAGGTATGCTATACCTTTTAAAAACCTTCGTTTTCTGCTTCTTTTACCATATTTCTGGCAATAACAATTTGTTGGATCTGGGTTGTTCCTTCATAAATACGGAATAACCTTACATCACGATAAAAACGTTCGATACCATAATCTTTAATGTAGCCAGCACCGCCAAAAATTTGTACAGCGCGGTCTGCTACTTTGCCACAAACTTCTGAGGCAAACATTTTGGCACAAGAGGCTTCAGTGATTACGTTTTTACCTTCATCTTTTTTGCGTGCAGCGTCTATAACCATACATTTAGCGGCATAAACTTCAGCTTTACTTTCTGCAAGTAGTGTTTGAATCATTTGGAAATCAACGATACGTCTACCAAATTGCTTTCTTTCCATCGCATAGCGTAACGCTTCTTTAAGAATTCTTTCAGTTACACCTACACAAGTAGCAGCAATATGTAAGCGACCTTTATCTAATACTTTCATTGCTGTTTTAAAGCCAACACCCTCTACACCACCAATAAGTTGTGAAGCTGGAACACGGCAATTTTCAAAGATAACATCTGCAGTATGGGCACCTTGTTGTCCCATTTTTTTATCAGGTTTGCCAATGGTGAGTCCTGGAGTACCTCTTTCTACAATAAAAGCTGAGATACCACCAGCTCCCTTAATTTCAGGGTTGGTACGAGCCATTACTGTATAGATGCCTGCATGAGGTGCATTGGTAATAAAGCGTTTAGTGCCATTAAGAATATAATGATCGCCATCTTTAATAGCAGTGGTCTTTAATGAAGCCGCGTCTGAACCTGAGTCAGGTTCAGTAAGGCAGAAGGAGCCAATAATTTCACCTGATGCTAGTTTTGGTAAGTATTTTTCTTTTTGCTCTTCTGTACCATCAATTAAGATACCTTGTGCACCAATGCCATTATTGGTGCCTACTAATGAGCGAAATGCTGGAGAAGTATGGCCTAAGGCAAATGCTATTTGTACCTCTTCTTCCATAGTTACACCAAAGCCGCCGTATTGTTCTGGTAAGGCAAAACCAAATAGTCCTAACTCACGCATTTTTTGAACTACGGCTTCGGGTATTTCATCGTTATCTGCTACTTCTTCTTCAATAGGCTGTAGCTCATTTTTAACAAAATTATTAATTGAGTCTAACAGGATATTGAGTGTTTCTTGGTCTCTAATCATTATTTTCTCCTAATACTTAGTTTGTTATTATTGTATGGTGCCTTGTATATTGCTAACCATATTGACTAAACGTGGTCCGATATCGGTTTCTATTTTTTCTTTAGATAAATGAAAACTTGGACCGCCGCAATTAAATACAATTAATTCATTATTATCAATCATTGGAACAGCGACTGAGTTAACTTCACGATGCCAATCACCAAGAGAAAGGCAGTAACCATGTTCTTTATAGTCTTTAAAAGCTTGTTCTAAACCCTTTTGAATGGCAGGCCATTCTTGCTTATTGCGAGTTTTTAAATGGTTCAGGATGAAGTCGCGTTCACTTTCAGGCATTGCTGCTAAACAAGCACGACCTACAGAACTGGCATGAATAGGTAAGTAACTACCAGCTTGGCGACGCATGGTTAAATTAGCTTCACCATGTACCACATCTAAGTAAACCATTTGTAGTCTGTCTCTTGCTGCCATAGCTACTGCAGCCTTAGCATACTTAGCCATGTCTTCCATTAAAGGTCTAGCTATACTTTTAATAGATAGGTTATTAAGTAATCTATAACCAAATGCTAATACACCTACATCTAATTGATACTTACTGGTGTTAGGTAGTTTTTTTAAATAACCTAAGCGAGTAAGGGTATGGGTTAAACGAGAAACAGTAGGTTTAGGTAAGCCCGTTTTATGGGCAAGTTCTTGATTGCCTAAAGCAGTTTCTTTAGGACCAAAACACCTTAATAACTCAAGACCTCTAGCTAGTGCAGTAACAAACTGACGATCTTTAATTTCTTCATCAGCATTATTCATCGGATCTAATAAACGGTGGGTGTTACTATCTAACTGCATTGGCTTGTTACTCCCTTTTTTGTTTTTATAGGCTTGCATAATAAACTGACTCTTTAATAAAAATCAATAGAAACAAAACTATATTTCGTATCGTGAAATATTTTGATATACATAAGTCTTATAAAAATCTTATATTTCATTATTATTCAATATATTACAAATAATATAAAGTAATTTCATTTACTCATTAGTTTTCCTGAGATAGAATGAAATTGAAAACAAAATCATATTTCGCATAACAAAATAAATAAATTGAGTGGAGTTGTAAATATGGAAGCAGTGTCAGAACCGCTAGTATTAGTTGAATATCCTGCTGAACAAGTTGCCCTTGTTCGCCTGAACCGTCCACAAGCTAAAAATGCACTTAGTAATGATGTAAGAAAGCAATTAGCTGATGTTTTCCTTGATCTTAGTAATAATGCTGAAGTTAGAGCTATTGTCTTAACGGGTGGCGAAGAAGTATTTGCCGCAGGTGCAGACATTAAAGATATGACTACTGCTACGACAATTGCCATGTATAGTCGTCATACAGAATATTATTGGCAAGCTATCGCCAACTGTCCAAAACCTGTTATTGCTGCCGTAAATGGTTATGCATTAGGTGGTGGCTGTGAATTAGCTATGCACGCAGATATTATTATTGCAGGTGAGTCTGCACGCTTTGGTCAGCCTGAAGTTAAAGTGGGTGTGATGCCAGGTGCTGGTGGTACTCAACGATTAATTCGTGCCATCGGGAAGTTCCAAGCAATGCGTATGATTCTTACTGGTTGTATGGTTAAGGCTCCTGAAGCATTAACTATGGGGTTAGTTAGTGAAATGGTAAGTAATGACCAAACTATCCCTCGTGCGATTGAAATGGCGAAAGAAATAGCCAAAATGCCACCGATTGCTATTGCCCAAATTAAAGAAGTTGTTTTAGCAGGAATGGATTTACCTTTGGATGCGGCGCTTATGTTAGAGCGTAAAGCATTCCAGATTCTTTTTAACTCTCAAGATCAAAAAGAAGGTGCTAACGCATTTGTTGAAAAACGTGCACCAAACTACAAAGGAGAATAAATAGTGGCTATTCAAACTATAACAAAAATGGGTATTATTGGCACAGGTATCATGGGTGCTGGTATCGCTCAAATTGCTGCCCAAGCAGGTATTGAAGTTTTTTTATTTGATGCGCGTGAAGGTGCTGCTCAAACAGCTAAAGAGGGTTTAATTAAAACGCTTAATAAGCTTGTTGAAAAAGGAAAAATTACAGAAGAAGCAGCAAAACAGACTACTGATCGTTTAATTGTAATTAGCAAAGTTGAAGAACTTGCACCTTGTGATTTAGTAGTTGAAGCTATTGTTGAAAATTTAGAGGTTAAACGTAATCTATTAGCGCAATTAGAAGGTATTGTCCGTCCTGAGGCGATTATTGCAAGTAATACTTCTTCGCTTTCAGTGAGTGCTATTGCTGCAGGTTTGAAAAATCCTGAGCGTGTGGCTGGTTTCCATTTCTTTAATCCTGTGCCATTAATGAAAGTGGTGGAAGTTATTCCTGGTATCAAAACAGATCTGACGGTTTGTGACACATTACAAGATCTTGCGGTAAAAATGGGCCATACAGGTGTTCGTGCTAAGGATACTCCAGGCTTTATCGTCAACCATGCAGGTCGTGCTTATGGTACAGAGGCATTAAAAATCTTAGGTGAAGGTGTTGCTACCATTGGTGATATCGATCGTGTATTGCGTGAAGGTGCAGGTTTCCGTATGGGACCTTTTGAGTTATTAGATTTAACTGCACTTGATGTATCACATCCTGCCATGGAATCTATTTATAACCAATTCTACCAAGAACCACGTTATCGTCCACATCCATTAACTCGTCAAATGTTAGTGGCTGGTTTATTAGGTCGTAAAGTGGGAGAAGGTTTTTATCGTTATGAAAAAGGTGCTATGCTAAATCCAGCACAACCACAACCAGTACCATCAGTACAAAATATTCCAGCTGTTTGGCTAGGTGTAGAAAATGACGAAGATCGTGCTCAGTTAACTGGCTTAATTAATAAATTAGGCGGTACAGTAGAGACTGGTGCGCAACCTTCTGCTAATGCAATTTGTTTATTAGCACCTTGGGGCGATGATGCAACTACCGCTTCACTACGTTACAACGTAGATCCAGAGCGTACGGTATGTATTGATTTACTGTGTAATGTTGATAAACATCGTACTTTAATGGTAACACCTGTTACTAAGACTGAAGTACGTGATGCTGCACATGCTTTATTTGCTAAAGATGAAGTAAGTGTAACAGTGATTCATGATAGTAACGGTTTTATCGTACAACGTATTTTAGCTGGTATTGTTAACCTAGCCTGTGATATTGCACAACAACAAATTGCTAGTGTTAAAGATATTGATCTAGCTGTGCGTTTAGGTCTTGGTTATCCAAACGGACCTTTGGCATGGGGTGATATTTTAGGTGCTAAGCGTGTACTTACTATTTTAGAGCGAATTAATGCAGCAACAGGTGATCCTCGTTATCGTCCTAGCCCATGGTTACGTCGTAGAGCATTATTAGGTGTTGCCGTTTGCCATGAAGAAACACCAATAAACCATTAATACAATAAATAATAGTGAGTGAGTAATATTTTTTACTTACTCCATCATTACAATTAAAATCAGGAGAAAAATAATGCTCAATGCTTATATTTATGAGGGTCTTCGTAC
>JBEBWU010000225.1:0-4802 GCA_040391985.1 Entomomonas sp.
GTAACGCTGGTTAATGGTCAAGCTATCCCTAGCACAGAACATAGTTTACAAGCAGCGATTATTTTACCTGCAGGAGCACGTGGCCCAGCATTTATTATTTATCGTAACTTCTTTGCCATCATGAAATATAATAATTCTACCTCTTATGCTTTAGCGGTAAGTTTGTTAATGGATAACTTAAAAGGTAAATCTGGCAAAGTAATTAGTAGTTGGCCTGTTGATGATAAACCACTCTCCAGAACTGAACGCAAAGAATTACAAAGCTTACTTAACCAACATGGCTATAATGCAGGTTATGCAGATGGTATTATTGGTGCAAATACCCGTCAGGCACTGCGTAGTTATCAACAAAGTATTGGTTTGCCTGCTGATGGTTACCCTAGCCATGAGTTATTAAATAAACTCAAGGGTATTAATTAGTTATGCCCACAACAGATGATTTAGCCGCACTCTTTCAGCGGCTAAATCAATCAAAATTTCGTCGTAATATTGCCCTTAATCCTAAAGACTATTTTTACCTGCAACAAAAAGGTAAACAAATTATTACCCAGCATGCTACTGAATTTATTGCGCAACGCTTAGCGCCTGCACAACCAGTTAATGATGGCAAACAAACCCCTTGGAAAGGCCACCCAGTGTTTGTAGCACAACACGCTACTGCTACTTGTTGTCGTGGTTGTTTACAAAAATGGCATGGTATTAATAAAAACCAACCATTAACCACCACACAACAGCAATATATTGTTACGGTTATCATGTACTGGTTAGACTTGGGTAAAGTAAAATCAATAAAAAATACTAGTCGGAATTTATCCTTGCTATAATGTATAGCTTTCATCAATTATCTTTACTAGGCATTTAGTGTGGATTTAGCTTCTTTTATTGCTCAATATGGTTATATTGCTATCGTTTTAGGCGCTATCATTGAGGGCGAAACAGTAGCTGTATTAGGCGGTATAGCAGCTAATACTACGTTAAGTTTACCTATGGTCTACTTTATGGCTTTTATAGGTGCTTGGCTTTGCGATTCTGTATTATTTTTAGTGGGTCATTATTATGGTCCTGCTATCATCGAAAAGCTACCTAAGCATAAAGATAAGATCGAAAAAGTAGAAATGATGATTCGCAAACATTATTTACTCTCTATTGTGGGCTTACGCTTCCTCTATGGATTAAGTACTATCGGACCTATATCTATTGGCATAGCTGGTGTGAATAGTGTACGATTTATTATCAGTAATGCAGTAGGCTCTGCACTATGGTCGTCTATCTTTGTCACAATTGGTTATAGTGCAGGTAGAATTTTTCAAGAGCAATTACACAAAATAGGCAATAACCTCTTCCCTGTAATAGTAATTGCAATAGTTGTATTTAGTGTTTTCTTCTTAATACGAACTGTTATAGGTAGACGTCATCGTCATACTAAAAAAACTAATGGTGAGTAAAATTAATATGTGTAATTTATTTTTATCATGGTAAATAACACAGTTGGTCTTCATACAGTTAGGGTTTAATAAAGTACCATGTCAGAAAAAATGATTAGCTATACGTTTCCTATTGCAGGACAAACGATTAGCATCCGTGAAGCATTAGCCAGTGTACCCGAGCAACTTTCTGAGTCAACTAAACAAGCACTAAAAGAACGTATCAAGAAATTGCTCA
The DNA here is from genome assembly GCA_040391985.1 of Entomomonas sp. GTDB lineage: Bacteria > Pseudomonadota > Gammaproteobacteria > Pseudomonadales > Pseudomonadaceae > Entomomonas. The sequence goes on from JBEBWU010000225.1 coordinate 1,663, forward strand.
AACGTGAAAATGCGGCACTTGTCGCTCACTACTATGTAGACCCAGAATTACAAGCCCTTGCCGATGAAACAGGCGGCTGTGTGGCTGACTCATTAGAAATGGCTCGTTTTGGTCGCGACAACCCTGCTAAAACACTGATTGTGGCAGGCGTTCGGTTTATGGGTGAAACAGCTAAAATACTTAGCCCTAATAAACGTATTTTAATGCCAGATCTTAATGCTACTTGCTCCCTAGACCTCGGCTGCCCTGCAGAAGACTTTATTAAATTCTGTGATAAACACCCTGATCGTACCGTTGTAGTCTATGCTAATACCAGTGCAAAAGTTAAAGCACGAGCTGATTGGGTAGTTACTTCTGCGATTGCTTTAGATATTGTTAAAGCACTGCATGAGCAAGGTGAAAAAATTCTTTGGGCACCAGACCAACATCTAGGTAACTATATCCAAGAGCAAACAGGTGCTGATATGCTGTTATGGCAAGGCAACTGTATTGTACATGATGAGTTTAAAGGTATTGAATTAGAGCAAATGCGCCAACAATACCCCGATGCAAAAATATTAGTTCACCCTGAATCACCACAGGCTGTGGTAGAGCAAGCAGATGTAGTAGGCTCAACAACCCAATTAATTAAAGCCGCTCAACAATTACCTGATAAACGTTTTATTGTAGCTACCGATCGCGGTGTGCTTTATAAAATGAAACTAGCCGCCCCCAATAAAGAATTTTTTACCGCCCCTACTGCTGGTAATAGCGCTACTTGTAAAAGCTGTGCAATGTGCCCGTGGATGGCGATGAATACCCTACAAAATCTTGCCGATACACTAGAGCAAGGTATTAATGAAATTCATGTAGAACAAACGATTGCTGAACAAGCCCAGTTAGGTATTAACCGTATGTTGGATTTTTCTACAAATAAACAAATTAATGTTAAAGCCAGTGGTGACCTTGCCAAAGATCAAACCCTATTTAGCAATGTAGGTGCCGTATAATGAGCCATTATCAATCACCTATTTGTGTACCTTACCAACACGATTTAGAAGTAGCTATTGAGCGTAACGTTAATGATGCACTTACTGAGGATGTAGGCTATTGCGATTGGACAGGACAATTAGTGCCAGAAGATATTCGTCAAGCCTGCATTATTGTTCGCGAGGAAGCAGTGCTCTGTGGTTTACCTTGGTTTTATCGAGTATTACACAAAGTTGATCCACGTATTCAAATGATTGCCAACTATCAAGAAGGTCAATTAATGACCCGTGATAGTACCGTAATAGAATTACAAGGCCCTGCTCGTTCATTGATGACAGCAGAACGGACTGCTTTAAACTTCTTACAATTACTATCGGGTGTTGCTACCGCTACCCGCTATCATGTTAAAGCAGTAGAAGGTAGTAAAATAGGTATTTATGATACCCGTAAAACCCTACCAGGCTTACGCTTAGCCCAAAAATATGCCGTTATTGTGGGTGGTGGCTGTAATCAACGATTAGCTTTATATGATGGTATTTTAATTAAAGAAAACCATATTGCTGGTGCGGGTGGCGTTGCCGAAGCATTACAAGCTGCATTTGCATTAAACAGTAATGTAGAGATTCAAATTGAAGTTGAAACCTTAGAGCAGTTACAAGTTGCCCTTGATAATGGTGCCACCTCTATCTTATTAGATAACTTTACCCATCAAAATATGCAAAAAGCAGTTTCTATTGCTAAAGGTAAAGCAGTGTTAGAAGTATCTGGTGGCGTTGATTTCACCATGCTACAAGCCATTGCTGCTACAGGTGTAGATCGTATTTCAATTGGTGCACTTACTAAAAATGTAAGGGCTACTGACTATTCAATGAAATTAGTATGATATAGCAATAGCCTGTTAGATAGCTTAACAGTCTGTATCAGCATACTTTAATCTAATCGGCTTAATAATAAAGCTATTCTCTTTCTTTTACTTTAATAGCATAGGTTTTATCAAACTCACTACTACCGCCAAAAAGAGACACTGGTATCATTGCACCTTTAACTCTAACAGTTATTTCTTCTAATAATTTAGGAACTCCCTGTACAGCCATATTATTGTATTCAGAAACACCATTAATCTCAGGGAATATAATCTCCAAACCTGAGTTTTCTGGAGTAATATGGTAATAAAAACTTCCTGCAGAAATAGGTCCAGACCCTCTACTAATATCTATTCTTTCATAGTAGTAATTTCCTATTACCGCATCTGGCAATTTATCAGGAGTAATAACAACTCTTGGAGTACAACCTATTAGTAAAAAACCTATTACAAGGATAGAAGTTAATTTTTTCATTCTGCTTCTTTTACTTTTATCACATAGTCTTTATCAAACTCTGAACTAGCATTCCAACCTGTTGGTATCATGTCTCCCTTGATAGTTATTGTAATATTTCCAACAATTATTGGTACCCCTTGTATAGCTATATTATTATAATCAGCTCTACCATTAATTTCTGGAAATATAACTTCTAATCCTGAATTATCAGGATAAATACGCAAATCAAATCCTCCACCTGAAATAGGTCCAGACCCACCACTAATTTTAATTTCTGCGTAATAGGATTTATCAACGACTGCATCTGGCAATTTATCAGGAGTAATAATTACTTTTGAGGTACAACCTACTAGTAAAAAATATACAGCAAATATAGTGCTTATTTTTCTCATTCTGCTTCTTTTACTTTTATCACATAAGTTTTTTCAAATTTTGCACTTCCAAGGAAAAGTGTTGGGATCATCTCACCCTGTATTTTAACAATAATATCTTCTGTAGTTTTAGGTATGCCATGTATAATAAGACTATTATAAAATCTTCCTTCCTTTTTGGGATTTGGTTCTACCCATATATAATCTGAAGTTATATCTCTTTTAAGTCCTCCAGATACAGGACCAGATCCACCATTAATTTCAATTTCTGCATAATATTGCTCTCCCACAACTGCATCTGGCAATTTATCAGGAGTAATAATTACTTTTGAGGTACAACCCACTAGTAAAAAACCTATTACAAATATGAAAGTTAATTTTTTCATTCTGCTTCTTTTACTTTAATCACATAAGTTTTATCAAACTCACTACTACTTCCAAATGGTGTTGTTTGTATCATATATCCTTTTACTTTTACAGT
>JBEBWU010000226.1:0-4766 GCA_040391985.1 Entomomonas sp.
CTGCATTAAATCTTACAAATAATACAGAGTGGTATATTGAGCGTAATTCTAATGCTAGTTTTTTAAATGTTCAAACAAGTAATGTTTATTTAAATACAGCTAGCAACTGGGCAAGTACAGCAACAGGTAATTTTGGAAATGAATTAACAGTTAATGAGTTAATGGGTAATGGTCATTTCTTTTTCAATACAGATATTGTTGCCCAGCAAACAGACAAGTTAATTGTTGCAGATACCAATCAAGCTTATGGTAATCATGTAGTAACTGTTAAAAATGATGCTAGTCAGGCCACAAATGGTACTGAAGTGATTGATATTATTGAAACACAAGGTGGTTCGGCGAACTTTAGTTTATATCAAGGTAAATCTGTTGAACTAGGCCAATGGGAATATGGTTTAAGGAAAACCGTTGATAGTGTAACAGGGCAACAAAATGGTAATTGGCAACTCTATGCGACACCAAGAAGAAGTTCAACTGCACAAGCGTTTAATACCTTTGTTAATACGAACTATATGTTGACGTATATCGATATTCAAACACTTTTACAAAGAATGGGGGAGCTACGTGATACAGAGGGTGATGGCGATTTCTGGATGCGTGGTTTTGCTGGTAAATTGAATACCTTTAGTAGTAGTGCTTTTGATGGTTATGATATGCATTATAGAGGTACTCAAGCAGGTATTGATAAGTTAATTAAAACTACTAGTCAAGGCCGTTTATATGTAGGTGGAATGGTAGGATATATTGATGCTGACCAAGATTTTAGAAAGGGTAGTGGTTCTGCTAAAAACTATCATTTAGGTATATATACTACCTATATTACAAATGATGACCTTTATTTTGATGGTGTTGTTAAATACGCCAAATTGAAAAATAGTTTTAATGTTAAAGACAGTCAAGGTGCTGGTGTAACAGGTACAGGTAATACTAATGCGATTAGTTTATCGGGTGAAGTGGGTAAACGCTTTTATATCAATGAAGGGAAACAAGGTTTATATATAGAGCCTCAGGCACAATTAGTTTATACCTATAATGGTTCAGACAGTACTCGTGCTTCAAATGATCTAAAAGTTAAATTTAATAATTATGACTCGCTAATAGGTAGGGGCAGTGCAGTTATTGGTTACCAAGTAGCTAATACCGCGAATCCTATTAATGTTTATTTTAAAACAGGTTATGTAAGAGAGTTTAAAGGAAAAGTAGCTTATAAAGTAAATGACGCTAAAGAGACAACTAGTTTTAGAGGTGGTTGGTTTGAAAATGGTGTAGGGATAAGTGCAACCATTAATAAAAACCATAATGTTTATGGAGAGGTAAGTTACAGTAATGGTAACCGATTTGATAAACAACAACTTAATGTTGGCTATCGCTACGCGTTTTAGTTAAAGATTGTAAAACCTTTGACCAACTTGTTTTAATAACAAGTTGGTTTTTTTATTTTTAGCAAAAAGTTTTTAGAGTTTGTATCAATTATTACTTTTTAGACTTATATTCTGTTTTTAAATACTTCTTTGTTTTCAATAGTTAATATAAAAATAATACGCTTTCTATAAAATTAGGATAGTATTGTATAACTAGCATTCGACTTATGGATAGGGTTTCTATCTTAGTGTGTAGGATATAACATACGATATTTAAATAATTAAGGAGTGTTTAATAATGCAGTTAATAGGTTTGTTAAGATCGCCTTTTGTAAGAAGAGTAGCCATTTCTTTAAAATATTATGGTATTCCTTTTGAACCTTATCCTTTATCTGCATTTGGTGATGATTATGCTACATTAGAGTCAATCAATCCTGTTGTGAAATTGCCTACATTGGTTTTAGATAATGGTGATATTCTGATGGATTCCAGTTTAATACTTGAATATTTTGAATCTCAAGTACCTATGATGCAAAAATTATTACCTTCTAGTCCCAATGATTTAGCTGCTCATCTTAAAGTTATTGGTCTCGCTTTAATGGGTTGTGAAAAAACGGTTCAATTAGCTTATGAGTTACATAGAAGACCTGAAGAAAAACATTATCAGCCTTGGATAGATCGGGTTACTAATCAAATTAAAGGTGCTTTTAATGTATTAGAGCAAGAGGTGGCTAAAAATACATTTAAAGCAATTGATGATTCTATTAATCAAGCAGCTATTTCAACAGCTGTTGCTTGGTCATTTAATCAATTTGCAGTACCTAATTTATTAAAGCCAGAAGATTTTCCAACACTATCAGAATTTACCAAAGAATTAGAAACATTACCTATTTTTTTAGATACGCCGATTAATTAACAAAAAAACTATTATAAAAATGATTTACCTCATTTTTATGCATAGATTGAAAGGTTTATAGTGTGTTTCAAATTAAGGGTAAGGATTGTGTAATGACTACATCAACCGAAAAAATAGTTACAACATTGGCAGGTGTTGAGATTTGGACGGAGTCTTTTGGTGATCCAGCAAATCCAGCTATCTTGTTGATAATGGGCGCAATGAATCAAGGCCTATTTTGGCCACAACCTTTTTGTGAAGCATTGGCTAATGCTGGTTTTTTAGTCATTCGTTATGATAATCGTGATACCGGTAAGTCCTCTATTATTAACTACTCAATGAATCCTTATACCTTAGATGATATGACAGAGGATGCCATTGCTATTTTAGACGGCTATAATTCAGCAAAAGCAACTGTCATAGGCATGTCGATGGGTGGCTATATTGCTCAGTTAATGGCGATTAACTATCCTTCACGTGTTGATAAATTGATATTGTTATCTACTTCACCAGATCAACGACCTTATATGTATTCCTTACAGGGTACATATATGGGGCAATTTCCTTTATCGCCTCCTTCAGAAGATTATTTATTTCAATTAGCACAAGCTTCTTTTTATGTTCCTAAAACGCCTGAAGAGGTGGTTAAATCAACATTAGCTAATTGGCAATCTGTGCATGGTGGTTCACTGCCATTTCCTGAGCAGGAAATGACCATACTTATTCAAGAGTCCATGGCTAGAATGCAAAATCCAATGGCTGTTATGGATCATGGTGCAGCGGTTGGTAATTCACCAGATCGTTTAAAAACAGTGCAACAAATTACAGCACCTACTTTGGTATTGCATGGTGAGTTTGATCCTGTTTTACCTATCGATCATGGTCAGTATTTAGCAGATAATATTGCAGGTGCTAAGTTAATTAAGTTAGATATGGGGCATTTATTTCCACCCACAATGTCACAGCAAATGGCAGATCATGTGATTAATTTTATTAAACCATAACTTAGGTTATGGTTTAATAGCATAGAAATATTTATTAACGATAATAGGTATAAGACATAGTTATATGGATGAGCTTGATCAAAAACTTTTGCTTATAGCAGTTTTTGTAGTAACAACATTGTTTGTTTTATTTATTGATCTACCTGTTGAATATAGTCGTTGGATAAAGGCTGTGTCGTGCATAGTTGTTGTGATAATTATTATTAGCTATAAAATAAAGAATGTGGGTAAAAGGAAATAAAATAATATATATTCAAAGATAATAAATAATTTGTTACTTATGCTCTTTTATTATATATTCATTTCATCATAGTCTAACTAATTGAAAGAAAAAGAGTAGAATAAAAATATCCTTAAAACAAATTCAGGAGCAAAATAATGAGTATTTTTACAGATAATGCACAATCCATTGGTAATACGCCCCTTATCCAATTAAATAAATTGACAGTAAGAGGGGTTACTATTCTTGTGAAAACAGAAGGGCGTAATCCTAGTTATTCTGTAAAATGCCGTGTGGGTGCTAATTTAATTTGGGATGCAGAAAATTCTGGTAAGTTAAAGGATGGTGTGACTATTGTTGAGCCTACATCAGGTAATACAGGTATTGCCTTGGCTTATGTAGCAGCAGCAAGAGGCTATAAATTAATTTTAACCATGCCTTCTTCGATGAGTTTAGAGCGTCGTCAGATTTTAAAAGCATTAGGTGCTGAATTAGTATTGACTGAACCTGCTAAGGGAATGAAAGGTGCTATTGAAAAGGCAAATGAAATAGTAAACAGTGACCCAGATAAATACTTTATGCCTCAGCAGTTTGATAATCCTGCTAATCCTGCAATTCACGAAAAAACAACAGGGCCAGAGATTTGGAATGATACCAATGGTAATATCGATATTTTTGTAGCAGGTGTTGGTACAGGTGGAACAATTACTGGTGTTTCACGTTATATTAAAAATACCCAGAAAAAACCTATTCTTTCTGTAGCTGTGGAGCCAGTGACATCGCCTGTTATTAGTCAAACGCTACAAGGTGAAGAAGTTAAACCTGCACCTCATAAAATTCAAGGCATTGGCGCAGGTTTTGTACCAAAAAATTTAGACCTTTCATTAGTTGATAAAGTAATACAGGTTACCGATGAAGAGTCTAAACAAACGGCTTTACGCTTAATGCAAGAAGAAGGAGTTTTATGTGGTATTTCTTCAGGTGCAGCATTAGCGGCAGCTTTAAAATTAGCAGAGCAACCTGAAAATCAAGGTAAAACCATCGTGGTAATCTTACCTGATTCAGCAGAACGTTATTTATCCAGTATGTTATTTGCTGATATGTTTACTGAACAAGAAACTAACCAATAATAAAAAAGGGCTTATTAGCCCTTTTTTATTGAACATTGATACACCAGCTTTTTAAATCGGTAGGATCAGTGAATACACGCCATTTATTAATATCTAAATCTTTAAATGTTTGTTGATAGCGACTATTTTGACTGTCTTCATCTGTTACATTACGTA
>JBEBWU010000227.1:0-4755 GCA_040391985.1 Entomomonas sp.
TATTTTGTAATTTAGAGACTGTATGAAAATACAATAAAATTATAATAAAAATAATAGGCAAAACAGTTACTAGTACACTTATTAATAAGTGCAAGACACGTATATTCCAAAACGTTACATATAGTTTCATAGCTATTATCTTTTATTATTATTGAAATTAATTTATTTATAAAACGACTATATATTGCATTAGATGCAGAATGATTAAATAGTTCCTTTAATACATCTGGTTTAACTATACATTAAAAAATACTATGCGTTAATAATTTTTTGTTTAATACTTTTTCTCGTGATTAGATATAAAAAATAAGACTAATACTTAATAAAGCTGTATTAGTCTTATGCATTAATTTATCCATTTATATTACAGTTGCTTGAAATAGTTGCTGTTGATCTTCCATATTTTTAAAAGCAACAGAAAGCATCAATTTAATACGATTTAATTGATTGACTTCAGAGGCCCCTGGGTCATAATCCACAGCAGTAATATTGGCTTGTGGATAACGTTCTTTAAGTGCTTTGATCACACCTTTTCCTGTAATATGATTAGGTAAGCAGGCGAAAGGCTGCATACAAATAATATTACTAGCCCCCTCATTAATTAAACCTATCATTTCAGCTGTTAAGAACCAGCCTTCACCTGTTTGATTGCCACGGGAAAGGATAGGTGCTGCGCCAAAAGCTAATTCATCAATGGTATGGGGTGCATGAAAACGTTTACTCTTTTGTAAGGCTTTACGCATATCTTTACGATAGTATTCCATGCCCATAATGGCAGCTTTAGCGGCCAAAGCTGCTAGTTTGCTTTTTGATAAGAATTTATGATTAAAATCATAGTCATAGGCACAGTACAGTAAAAAATCCATAAGGCCAGGCATAACAGCTTCACAGCCTTCTTGCTCAATAATTCTTACTAGGTCGTTATTAGCTGTTGGATGATATTTAACAAGAATTTCTCCAACTAGGCCAACACGTGGTTTTTTAATATCTAATAAAGGTAACTGATCAAACTCCTTAACAATATCATAGATGTTTTGTTTAAAAGTTTTAAAATCAGCTTTATTAAGTGATTCTTTGCAGCGGTTTACCCATTTGAAATACAGTGTCTCAGCTGAACCTTTTGCTAATTCATAGGGGCGTGTAGCAAATAGCGTTTGCATTAATACGTCACCATAAACAACAGACATCATTAACCGATTAATAAGCACTAGTGATAGTTTAAATCCTTCATGTTTTTCCATACCTAAGGTATTAAATGAGAGTACAGGTACATCTGGGAAGCCTGCATCATATAATGCTTTGCGTAGATAGCTGATATAGTTGGTAGCTCGACATCCACCACCTGTTTGGGAAATCATTACAGCTGTTTTGTTAATATCATATTCACCTGATTTGAGCGCATTAATTAATTGTCCTATAACAATAATAGAGGGATAACAGGCATCATTATTTACAAAACGTAATCCTTCATCGATGGCATTAGCAGGTACTTCTTCCAATACTTTGAAAGTATAACCACATGCTTCAAAAGCAGGGGTAAAGAATTGAAAATGCATAGGAGACATTTGTGGTGCAAGAATAGTATAGTCTTCCCTCATTTTTTCAGTAAAGCTAGAACGTTTATATTTTGGTCCTTCATAAATACGTACAGCTTGAGTTATCGCTTGATTCTTTTCACGTTCTTGTAAGGCTGCTTTAAGGGAACGTATCCGAATACGAGCCGCCCCTAAGCTATTAACTTCATCAATTTTAAGACCTGTGTAGATTTTACCATGTTGTTCTAGGATTTCTTCTACCTGATCGGCTACTACAGAATCTAGTCCACAGCCAAATGAGTTCAGTTGAATAAGATCAAGGTTCTTTTTATTAGCAACTGTAGCTGCAGCCCTATAGAGTCGTGCATGGTATGTCCACTGATCTACTACGCGCAAAGGTTCATTAAGCCTGCCTAAAAAAGCAATAGAGTCTTCTGTTAAAACAGCCATACCTAGGGTAGTAATAACTTGAGGAATACCATGATGAATTTCAGGGTCTATATGATAAGGTCTTCCTGATAAAACAATACCATGTGTTCCCGTTTCCTCCATATATTCTAGAACTTCTAAGCCTTTTTCTTGAATGTCTTGTTTAAATTGTTCTTGTTCTTGCCATGCTTTATCTAATGCTTTGCGAATGGTAGAAGAATTAATACTAAAGGGTGTAAATATATCCACTAGGCGTTTAGCTAGTTTTTTCTTATCTTCTAGTGATAAGAAAGGCTGCATAAAGTTAATATTTTGCTCTTTAAGTAAATCTATATTATTACGAATTAGCTCAGGATAAGAGGTTACTATAGGGCAATTAAAATGGTTATGGCTATCTGCATACTCTTTGTTTTCAAAAGGTACACAAGGATAAAAAATGGTTTTGACACCTTTTTCTATCAAATCAATAATGTGACCATGAACTAATTTAGCAGGATAGCAAATTGAATCTGAGGGGAGAGTATCTAACCCTTTTTCCATAAGTGGTTTAGAGGATTCTGATGAAAGTTCTACTCTAAATCCTAATTCTGTTAAAAACGTAAACCAAAGAGGATAGTTTTCATACATATTAAGCACTCTTGGAATACCAATAGTGCCATATTTAGCCTGTTGTTCTGTGAGTGGTAAATAATTAAAAATACGTTCATATTTATAGGTATAAAGATCAGGGATGCCGTTGGCCGCTTGTTTTTTGCCTAAACCACGTTCACAACGGTTTCCTGTAATAAATTTACGACCATCTGAAAACCGATTCAATGTCATTGAACAATTATTGGTGCAGACTTTACAACGTACCATATTATGTTTAACAGAGAAGTTAGCAATACTTTGTTGGTTAAGCATGGTAGAACTTTCAATTCCTTGCCAACGTTCTTTGGCAATGATAGCTGAACCAAATGCACCCATTAAACCAGCAATATCAGGACGAATAGGTTCTCGTCCTGAAATAAGTTCAAATGCCCTCAGTACAGAGTCATTATAGAAAGTACCACCTTGTACAATAATTTTTTCCCCTAGGTCTTGGGGATTTTTAACTTTCATGACTTTAATAAGTGCATTTTTAATAACGGCATAGGAAAGCCCAGCTGAAATATCAGCAGCCGTTGCACCTTCTTTTTGTGCTTGTTTAACACTGGAGTTCATAAAGACTGTACAGCGAGAACCTAAATCAGCTGGTGCTACTGAATCTAAGGCAATTTTAGCAAACTCACTAATAGGTGTTTCCACTGCTTGGGCAAAGGTTTCAATAAAAGAACCACAGCCAGATGAACAGGCTTCATTAAGTAGGATATTATCAATAATGCCATCTTTAACACGTAGGCATTTCATATCTTGCCCACCAATATCAAGGATACAATCAACACCAGGTAGAAAATGATTAGCAGCTTTATAGTGAGCAATAGTTTCTACTTCTGAGGTATCTAGTTTGTAGGCTTCTCGAATAAGTGCTTCGCCATAGCCTGTTACAGAAGAGGCAACAATAGAAACTGTGGTAGGTAATTGTGCATAGATTTCTTGTAAAATATTACTGACTATTTTAAGAGGATCACCTTCATTACTACCATAATAACTATAAAGTAATTCACAGTTTTCCCCTATCAATGTCGCTTTAGTAGTTGTGGAGCCACAGTCTAAGCCGAGAAATGCAGGTCCTTGGTAAGTTTGTAAATCACCACGTACTACATTAGAGTTATTATGGCGTTGTTCAAATGCTTGGCGTTCTTGTTGATTGAGAAATAGTGGGCGTAATGTATTGATTTCTCGTTGTTGTTGATTACTAAGTTTTTGAAAAGAATTAAAAATGTGTTTTAGTGGTGTTGCTTTGCTACTATCACCATGTAATGCTGCACCTATTGCTACAAACAATTCACTGTCTTTTGGCTTAACAATATCTTGTTCAGTAAGCTGGAGTACTTCAATAAAGCGTTTTTTAAGTTCAGGTAAAAAGTTAAGGGGCCCCCCTAAAAATACTACTTGTCCTTTGATTTTACGACCACAAGCAAGGCCACTAATGGTTTGTTGTGCTACTGCTTGAAAGATAGAAAGGGCAATATCTTTTTTGGCAACGCCTTCATTGAGTAAGGGTTGTACATCTGTTTTAGCAAATACACCACAACGTGCTGCGATAGGGTAAATATTGGTAGCATTTTGGGCTAAATCATTTAGGCCAACAGCATCTGTTTTCAGTAGACTTGCCATTTGGTCAATAAATGCACCTGTACCACCAGCACATGAGCCATTCATACGTTGCTCTATGCCATTACTAAAGAATGTTATTTTGGCGTCTTCACCACCTAACTCAATAGATACATCTGTTTCTGGAATAAAAGTTTCTACTGCTTTAGCACAGGCAATTACCTCTTGCACAAAGGGATAACCAATAATTTCAGCTACATCAATACCACCTGAACCAGTTACAACTAATGTGGCTGGGTAAGCTAAATTAAATAAGTTAGTTGCAGCTAACTCATTTATACAACGAATCACAGTGTCTCTAACTTCTGAGAAATGGCGAGTATAGGTTTTATAAAGTATTTTGTGTTGTTCATTCATAACCAACACTTTAACAGTAGTAGAACCTATATCTATCCCTATATGTAAGGTTGCCAAGGGAAGCTTAGAAATATTTAATTTCGAATTCATAGTCACCCAATTACAGTTTAAATTTATTCTGTAAATCATTATATTTTAATAAATAAACTATAATCTTAGCCAAGATCAATGATGACCT
>JBEBWU010000228.1:0-4744 GCA_040391985.1 Entomomonas sp.
CTCTCTGTTATTACAGAAGATAATCCTCAAGGTGATATTAGTATTCTATTCACAGGATTAAGGCCAGGTGAAAAGCTATATGAAGAGTTGCTTATTGGCGAAAATGTAATAGGTACAGAACATCCAATGATTATGCGAGCGAATGAAGAATACCTCGTTTGGGATGAGATGAAAAAGGTTCTCAAAGATATTTTAGAGCAACTTGAAAATAGTGATTATGAATATCTACAAAGCTTATTATCTAAAACAGTTGTAGGTTACCATACAGAAATGACAATGGTGGATTGGAATTACTTACAACATAACAATAGTAATATTAAGAATATATGAAAAAGTATTTAGTAGCGATTTCTTTATTGATAATACCTGCAATGGTACAGGCTGATGATACAGAAGTTTTTCAAAAACCATCTGTTAGTTTAGCGGGCTTTGTATTCAGTAATGTAGTAAATATGGCTTTCGGAAGTATGGATTATAGGCCTCGTGCTGAAATGTCGGAGGCTTTATCTTTAGCCAGTGGTCAAAAAGCATCTGTGGCAGAATATTTTGTATTAGAAGGGCGTTGTTTGGATAATACAGGTTCAAATACAGACCGGATTGCTAAACCCTCTATGATTTCAGGTAAGTATGTAGAGCAAGTAGTGGTTAAAGAAGAGAATAATCATTGCACTATTACCGCTACTATGAAAACAGATGGCGTAAATCAGGCATTAGCAGGTAAAACCTTAACATTAACTATGACACCATTAGAAAGTGTTCTGATGTGGGAATGCGCTAGTGATGTGAATAATAAGTACTTGCCTACCTCTTGCCAACAATAGATAATCAATTATCGCTATTGCCCTACATTTTTATATGTTGTTGAATGACTTTGTCGTACTAGCAGTACTGTCTTCAGTCATTCGCCTCATCTAAAATTGTATAGCAACAGCTATATATTCATTGAGAAATAGTAAGTAATACTTTTATTGTTTGCTATTTCTTCCTGTTAGCTATTAAGCCTATTACATTCTTGTAGAATAACCCGTATATTAAAAGTTATTCATAAAATTATTGAGGATTAAAAGAACGAATGATTATTCAGGCTGAGCATTTTTATTGGCTTAGTGCCCTTTTTATTACCATAGAGTTATGCGGTATTCTTGCGGCAATACATGCATTGTTTACTGTGCGTACTTCACAGGGGGCTGTGGCGTGGGCTGTATCCTTAGTGTTTATGCCTGTTTTAACCCTTATTCCTTATCTTATTTTTGGCCGTAATAAATTTGGTGCTTATATTAAGGCTCGTCGACAAGTGGACGATGAAATGCACCAAGTCACTCAAAAAATAGATTGGCGTAATTGGATAAAAGAGGTGATAACAGGTAGTCCAGATCAACGTTATGAGAGTGTGCGTGCTTTCTATAAGCTAACAGGAATGCCATTATTGGCTAATAATAAAATTGATCTATTAGTTAATGGCCAACAAACTTTTGATACGATCTTTGCAGCACTGAGACATGCAAAGAAAGTGGTGTTAATGGAGTTTTTTATTGTAAACGATGATGCGTTAGGTAAAGAGTTACAAAAAGAACTGATAGATTGTGCTAATAGGGGAGTAAAAGTTTACTTCTTATATGATCGAGTAGGTAGTATACGTTTACCTGGCCGTTATATTGCTAAATTGAAAAAAGCAGGGGTCCATGTAGGCGCCTTCTCAACCCGTACTAGCTTTTTTAATAGATTCCAATGGAACTTCCGTTGCCATCGTAAAATAACCATTATTGATGGTGAAATTGGTTTTGTTGGTGGTCACAATGTAGGCATAGAGTATTTAGGCAAAAAACCACCATTAGCACCTTGGCGTGATACCCATATTGTATTACAAGGGCCAATTGTTACTTGTTTACAAGAGACTTTTGCAGAGGATTGGTTTTGGGCAAGTGGTACATTGCCAGAGTTATTATTCCAAACACAATTTCCTACAGATGGCGTTGCTTGTCAATCATTACCTAGTGGCCCTGCGGATGAACAAGAAACCTGTTCATTATTTTTTGTTGAAGCATTAAATGCAGCTAAAAAACGTATTTGGATTACCAGTCCTTATTTTGTACCTGATGAAGCAGTATGGAGTGCTTTGCAACTAGCTGTGTTGCGTGGAGTAGATGTAAGAATTTTGCTACCTTCTCGTAAAGATCACTTATTTGTTTATTTAGCTTCAGTATTGTACGCAATGGAGGCAGTAAAAATGGGAGTGAGGGTCTTTAATTACACGGAAGGCTTTACTCACCAAAAAGTGGTTTTAATTGATGATGATATAACGGCTATTGGTAGTGCAAATCTTGATAATCGCTCTTTCCGTTTAAACTTTGAAATTATGGTACTTACTATTAGTGAAAGATTTACTCAGAAAGTAGAAGAAATGTTAGTCAATGACTTTGCAGTTTCGACAGAAAAAAGTTTAGCCGATAGCAATAAGTATTCTTTCTTTTATCGTTTTGGTTTAGGTATAGCAAGACTGCTATCACCGGTATTATAACAACAACTATATAACTTAAGAGGCCAGTAGTAACTTGGTGTTACTACTGGTTTAAGTGGTTAGTCTATTTTGTTTTTTGCAGCTGATGGTAAATACAAAGAGCGGTGAATTTGCTGTAAGCTTTCTTGAAAAAGCTGGTTACTCTTTTGTGTTTCACCACGTTGAGCTAAATAGCCTGCTAATTCAAGACAAGCTTCTGGAGAACGTTTAAGCTGTAAACTTTTCTCAAAGTATTCTTGAGCTTTACCCCATAATTGAGCACGCTGACAAAGTTTACCAAGGGTTAAAAATAAAATAGCATCATCACTGTGAGTATTTAACCAACGTTCTGCACTACTAATTTGTTTACCTGTATCATTACCCTTGATTTGACCATATAAGTAAACCAATTCAGAGCGATAGTCTTTATCAATACTTTTTTGTAAAAGTTTTTCAGCTTCGTGTTGATTACCTAATGAACAAAGTAATTGGATATAGGTTTCTAAAATATGTAAATCATCTCTGGCATTGTTAGGTAACCCATCCCACGCTTTTTTCAATTGTTCAGCGGCAATCACAGGTTGTTCTTTATTATTAGTAAAAGATTCTTTTAATAATGAAGCCCATACATACTGCTCAAGTTTAGCGAGGGTATTTTCAGGTAATAACTTATGTTTAGCTAAAGCAGGTAATAATCTATTGATAGCTAACCAGTTTTCTTGTTGTAAATAAATATCGTAAACAAGTTTAATAACTAAAGGATGATTAGGTTTATCCGCATAAAGTTCATTGGCTACAGCTAATGCTTTGTCATAATCTTGACGAGCCATTAATAAGCGACCAAAAGTTAAACCAATTGCAACTTTAGCTTTAGGGGCATAATCACAAGCAGCTTCAATAAATGAATTACTTTTCTCATAGTCACCTAACTCATTAGCTGCTTGCGCAGCACCTAGATAGTGACCAAGTGATTTTTGACGACCTTTAGTAGCTGCTTTTAGGTGTTTCAATGCAGCAGACCAGTTACCTTCTGCCAATTCACGCATACCTGCTTCACCAAGTTTCTGTTTTCTTTCACTAGAGAATGGATTAATTTTACCGAATACTTCAAATAATATGCCTGTAAGAGTGAAGAGTAACCAAATAACGAAAATAATAAAACCGATTAGAGCAAAGGTTACCCAGAGGCTTGATTCATATTCAAAGCGGCTAAATTTGATAAACACATAACCTGCATCGATAGAAATAGCCACACCTAGTACAAGTGTACAAAGAACAACTATAACTAGTTTAACCATGAGGCGATTCATTGATTATTGCCTCCTGTTGATTGGGTAACTGCTTTTTTAGGTGCATTTAAGGAAATTTGTTCATCTAGATAACTGTTTACAAACTGTAAGGTATCCGTGATATCTGGCACTTCAGTAATAATCGTTTTGTTTTTTAATTGTTCAATTTTATTAATTAGGGCGGATACTGCAGTAGTATCAACATCAAAGTATTGTTCTAATAAATCTGCAACACGAGTAAGTTCACTTTTGTAGATTTCACTTTCACCATTAAGCGCTGCCCACTGTGCTTTTTCAATAGCTAGGTTTAAGGTCATTTTTAATTGTCCAAAACCTTGTGAAGTTAGTATAGGTAATACTTTACTGTTGGCATTAAAATCTACACGAACATAATTAGATAATTTGCCTGCTAGTGCTTCCCAACGATTAGCTGGTTTTTCTTGAGAACCATTTTGTTTTTGGAAAACAGGTTGTTTAACTTTTAATTCAGAAATTTGAGTTTGGATTGCTGCTAGCTGAGAGTAAAGGTTAGCACGATCAACTTGCTCTGCTTGTTGTAGTTTTAGAAGCGCTGTTTCAATGGCTTGATTAACTTTACTTGCTGCTTGGCTAAGGTCGCCACGTAGCTTAATGGTTTCGTTAAGGTCTTCTAACAGTTTACTAGCACCATTAATGTCTGATGCCCTTAATCTAAAGAAGGCCTGTTTTAGTATTTGTTTAGCTTCAAACAACATCCACGTTTGGCTAGAGTCAGCATTTACTTTTGCAACTTGAGTAATTACATTTTGTTGTGATGCTTTAACCTTGGTGGTTTCTGCATCTAAATCTTTTAATTTACTTTGCGTATCAGTCAGTTGATTTCTTAATGACGCTTCTTGTTGTTTCGTGTTTTCAGTAAATTGCTGGAGTGTTTGATCAAACTTTTGTTGTTGATCGGCTAACTTAGCTGTTAAGTTAG
>JBEBWU010000229.1:0-4738 GCA_040391985.1 Entomomonas sp.
TGGCTAAAAACAATCCTGATTTTCCTAAACCTATAACATGGGGAGATAAGCGCCAATCAAGAGTACGCTACCTCGATAATGATCTTGATGCTTGGATGGATAGCAAAACTGAAAAAACTAGCACCGTTTAATGCGGTGCTAAATACAGAACGTTTAAACATCTTTAGCACCAACTTTCTTGTACATTGCCATGTACATTGATTTAAAAATAAGGTCTATACACGCTGATAATCAATAATAGTTAGACTTCCTCTCTAGAATACTTTGGTGTCCATAGTGAATCCCCCAATAGTGTCATAAAGTATTTACACTGTATTCATAGCTACCAACAGTGTTTTAAATCTGTGCTCTACTTTTCCAACTAACCAATAAGTTAAGAAGAAATGTTATTGTTTATAAAATATTTTTCTTTAAGAACAATTAAATTATCTAGTTTTATTATTTATGAGAAACCATTTCACTTATTATGAGAAATGGTTTCACTATTTTGAGAATTTATTTCATTAATTATGAGAACCGACAGACAGTGTAGGTTCTCAAATAAAATGAAATAACAGGCTACGCAATTTCAACAGTTATTGTTAGTT
Source organism: Entomomonas sp. (assembly GCA_040391985.1). Classification (GTDB taxonomy): domain Bacteria; phylum Pseudomonadota; class Gammaproteobacteria; order Pseudomonadales; family Pseudomonadaceae; genus Entomomonas. The sequence goes on from JBEBWU010000229.1 coordinate 588, forward strand.
ATCATTCAAAGTGAAACCATAGATCACAGAATAACAAAAGATATAAAATTCTATAATCATGAAAATGAAACAGCTTTTGTACTCAGAATGAAATCAATTCTTTTCTTTTCATTAAAAATGATACCATTTTTAATAATTATGTATACTAGTTCATACTTAATCTGAAGCCTTTGTTATTCTTGGTATAATCAGATCTAATCATTAGCTCAGTGCCAACAACCGTCATTGATTGAGAAGTATATAAAGTTAAAATAGTTTGTAAAAAACTTTGTAGAAATATCTTCTGTATTTATTAATACCTTAATATTAGAAGTTTAACTTAAATAAAATATTTCACTGTTTGTTCTAAAAGGTAAACTGTGACCATCTGGTATTAGAAACGCATGTGTCATCTCGATGCGTAAATTAGATTCACAATAGCCGTCAGTAATTACTAAAACAGGTCCCTGTATGGGGAAACTGCCTTTTATACCAAGATCTTCTAATAAAGAAACTCCTGGCTGTAATATAGTGCCTCCTCGTCCTGTAATGGAAAAGCTATGAAGTAGCATTTCAGGAATTACCCAACCAGAGTCATATGCATGTGCATCACAACAAATAACACGTATTGCATAGACATCTCGGGAAATTGCATAGCTAGAAATAGCTCCCAATGCTTTGCCAAGCAAGTTAAGACTCATTGATCCAGATGTATCTAGCAGCACACCAAATACACGTGATTGTGACGTCTCTTCATTAGGTTTCATAATAGATGGTCTTGGAATATCAGGTGTTATACTTTGTCGTCTAGAAGGTCTAGCATAAGTACGGCGTTTTTCTATGGGAGGGAATTGTGCATCAAACCACTGAGCCAGTTTTACATCCCAAGGGATTGGTGGCTGACTGAGACTGCGAATTTCCTCTATTAACCCAGCAGGAATAGTACCTCGTTTATGATTGTAAAGACAATTATCTAGACCTTGCATTAAGGCTCGACGACAATACTCCTCAGCATTGGTAAAAATACTGCCATTTTCTTCACCTAATAAGTCTGGCTCGTTATTGCCACGCATAGTAATCAATTTTCTCGCACGTCGAATGTCTTTGGCTAGCGTATCGTAAATTTCTTCTGTCGAAAAAAGCTCTAATTTAGGATCATATAACAAACCTATTTCAGGTGGCTTCCCTACCCCCATACTGATTAACCATGCATTAATGGCAAAATCACAGGCAACGTTCCATAGTAAAGGATCCCGACCACGGCGGCGGCTTATATGGTTTAGTCCTGCATGTAATAGTTCATGAGCAAAGATAAAAAGCAGTTCTTTTTCTGTAAGACGCTGTAATGGATTGATCCAAATTTTTTTAGCCGAAACGTCAATAGCTGCAACTGAAACATCATGAAGTTGGCAAAGCTGCAAGTCTTCTACTACCTCAAATCCTGCTGCTAATGCTCCCAATAAAGGATAGTAACTAATAATTTGTTGTTTTACTTTATTCCCGCGAGTTAAGGGAATTGCTTCACCTTTTTCATCAATTTTCCCCACTACTTTAGCTAATGCATTATCTACACCGAGTGCAATACCACTTGCTAACAAGCGTTTCCAATCAGGTCGACGATAGGCCGTCGCATATAATAATCCGTAAAGCTCAACACCTCCACAAATATGATTATACCAACTAAGCAAATAATTCTGTGTGTTTTGATCATTACTAAGCTGATAAAATAAATACTCAATTCCACCACTTGGAATACTAGGGGGCTGATAAATAAGCTCTTCAGGTAACATACCTATTTTTAAGTCTTCACAAAAACGATTAGCCAGTAAGAAATTACAAATGTTCCATAACGATTGTTGCTCATTTGCTTTTATTTCACCAAACCCCATACTGACTAAGCCAATCGCTATGAGTCTAGCCCACTCTTCAGGTTTAGCACGACGCTTGGGATGTAGAGAGATCCTACCTTGCTCTATAAACAGCCAGCCTTGCCATTGCTTATTTTTAACATTACTAAAATCACTATCTTCTTTTACTGTTACCTCACTTAGTAATGGTAAAAAAATTTTATATTTTTTTATTAACTCAAGACCCTCTTGCTTTGCAATGAGGGCAGAGTTATTCTGCTGTCTTTTAGCCATTAAGACTTTCCTGCAAGCCTCGGTAAATCACGTGCTATTTCTATTAAAAACCAATCAGGTAACAACTCTCCATTCTCATTAGGGCCTACTACTGATTGAGCTATTTCTATGCTAATACGTGTTAGCTCTTTAAGACGGTCTTTAGCCGTAACAGCTAAGCGTTTATGCTCAGAGCGGATTGAAGCTTCATCATTAGGAAGTTCTTTCATTAGGTAGCCTTTAAAAGATTGTGCCAAAAAATAAAGAATATCTCGATCACTTGGTAAGTCAGGCCATTTTGTTTCACCCTTAATGATGCTAGTAATTGTATGTTTTTGTCTCAACTGTTTGATAAAACCCTTAAAGTTAACGGCATGATTGGGTGAGAGTAAACCATAGGTAAGTGCTTCTAACATTTCTTCGGGGATATCTTCACCAAAAGAATACAATGCATCGGATAACATATGCCAGCTGCGAGGCGTAGAAAAAGGCTCCTCATGTTTGGGTGGTTCACTCCATAAATGATCAACTCTTAATTGTATATACTCTACCACCCAAGGATGAATATTACCTTGATTAATTGCCCAATCTAGCCATTGGCGATGACTCGCTTTTAAATGAATATGCACCATACGGTTAATTAAAGCCGATGGCATTGTTTTTACAATAGCAGCATCTTGGGCTCGGTTACCAGCGCCTATAACAATAGTATCTTCAGGTAATCTATATTCACCAATTCGTTTTTCTAAAATTAATGAATAAAATGCCTTTTGAATTTCGTGGCTAGAAGCATTAAGTTCATCTAAGAACAATACAAAGGGTTTTTCTCGAACAATATTTGCAGGTGGAAAGAAACGTGAGCAACCATCCTCTATTTTAGGAATACCAATGAGATCTTCAGGGGCTAGCTGGCTTCCAAGAAGAGAAACACATTCCATACCCACTTCATTTGCAAAGTTATTGGCTAATGCACTTTTACCAATTCCTGGCGCTCCCCACATAAAAACAGGACGCGTGATAGCTACATTGAGTAGGAAATCAAATGCCTTATCAAGAGATAAATAAATTGCGCCTTTCATCCATTAGTTACCTTTAATCACTTTATTAATTGTTGATATATTAACAAGAAATATAACGATACTAAAAAGCAACTAATATTTCTACTTGGCTTTTATAAGTGCAGTTATTGACTCTATTTAAAATAATTTATGCCTATTATATTGATTAATAGGTATTTTTATCATTAGCAAATAAACCTCTGAATAAAGTAATATCCTCCAAATGCGCTTTATTATATATTTTATACCTAAGCTTTATTTGCCACAGATGATCAATAGGAAATACCTTCCTAAAAGCTAAGTAGTCAACTAATGTTTTTGAGCTTATTTCAATAGTTTTGGATATTTTGGCTAAAAAAATATATTTTTCTTTAAAACTACTTATGGCTTCTTCTTTTATTAACCTCTTTTTAGTGATTTTATCTTCAATGTATTCTATCAACCCTACATTAACCAATTGATAGGTTAATTGTTGATTTATATTTAATATTTTTGCTAATTGAGGGATAGTAAAGTATTTATTACCATTACCAGAGGCTTCTTGTATCCAGTTATTAAGCTCTCTTTTGGATATAGCTAATGCTTTAATATTTCTATAATCATTACCTATAGTTACTGCTATTTCTTGATTTTTAATCTTTTTAAGTAGTTTGGGCAAAGGATTATCTATTCTTGAGCCTATAATTCGCATAGCTTCAGCAATAAATATTATTTCCTCTAGTATATCTGTTGCTACTTTAAATAGTTCCTTTAAAGACTCTGAGATCTCTTGTAAGGAAAATAACCATTGAAGGCTATAATCTTTTTTAGGAGGTATAGTCTTAGAAAAATACCTTTCCACTACAAACTGATTAAGTTGTTTTTTAGTAATACCTAATACTTGAATAGTCTGTTTAAAACTTATCCTATCTTTTATTTCTTCTAGCCTTAATCTAATAGAGGGCCTATATAGTAAGGTAAATTTTCTATTTTCCTTTTGCTTTATAATAACTAT
>JBEBWU010000230.1:0-4724 GCA_040391985.1 Entomomonas sp.
ACTAATCGCAAATCCAACGAAAACTAAAATCCCTTTATTATCTTGTTACTAATTAAATATTGTACTCAGCTTGCTGTTATTTTTAAAAAAGCATAAACTAACTACGACTAAAATTATCCAAGTTATAAGGACTATATTATGAAAATTATGCATATCGATGCTAGCGCAAAAACACCAGAAAAATCTAACTCACGCTCTTTAGGTAATTTCTTTTTAGAACAATTAACCGAACAAGGCGTTAACTACGAAATAGATTACCTTGATCTTACTAAAGATGTGCAACCTCATCTTACCCCTGAGTTTGTAGTAGCCACCTATAAACCAGAAAATGAGCGCACCCCTGAAATGAAAGCAACCTTAGCTGCTTCTGATGCTATGTGCCAACGAGTAATTAGTGCTGATGCTTTAGTATGCGCGATGCCCATGTATAATTGGACCATTCCTTCTACTTTTAAAACTTTTATTGATACTATTATTAGAACAGGTGTTACCTACGACCTATTCCCTGATGGCACTACTAAAGGCAAACTAACTGGTAAAAAAGTTTTATTTATTACCACTCGTGGAGCTGATTTACGTTCAGGCGCTTTTCAACATATGGATGCAATGACTCCTGTACTTAAAGCTGCTTTTGGTTTTTTAGGCATAGATAACCCACAATTTGTAGATGCACAACCATTACAATTTTCTGATCCAGAATCACGTATAGCTGCACTAGCAAGAGCCAGAGAAGAATTAACAACCATAGCAAAACAATGGGCAACAACGATATAGATTAGCAAATATATCATTACTATTTTTTGATTGGCTGCTTATTCAGAGTAATGTAATATGTTACCTAATTATAGGTAAAAAAATAGTTAATTAAAGGAACCATCATGGCAGCTAGAGGTATTAACAAAGTTATATTAGTAGGCAATATTGGTAATGAACCAGAAATGCGCTATATGCCTAATGGCAATGCAGTAGCTACTGTTTCTTTAGCTACTTCTGATGCATGGAAAGATAAAAATACTGGCGAGCAACAAGAGCGTACCGAATGGCATCGCGTAGTATTCTTTGGCAAGTTGGCTGAGATAGTTGGACAATATGTACATAAAGGTTCCAAACTTTATGTAGAAGGTCGTTTACAAACTCGTAAATGGACAGACCAACAAGGTGTAGACCGTTATTCTACTGAGATTGTTGTTGATATGGGTGGCACAATGCAATTATTAGACAGCCGTCAAGGCGGTGATACTGGTGGTTACCAACCTCCACAACAGCCTTATCAACAACAAGCACCTGCTGGCAATCAATATGGCGGACAATCTGCACCAGCACAACAACCTATGCAACAACCACAAAATCGTTCTCAACAGCAGCCACAACAACCTGCTCCAAACTTTGACGATTTTGATGACGATATTCCGTTCTAGAGTTCACAATTACAACTTTCTTCCACTGTAGCTGAGTGGAAGAAAGTAAAATAAATCCTTTCTTTTCCTTATATTATTTATTCCTAATCTTCTCAATTTATCCCATTGTATAGTATTTATTTCTACTAAACAGGCATAGGCTATTACCTATTGTTATTACCTAAAAATAACAAAATACTTTCATCTCAAATAACCCATATGGAGAAGTTAAAATGAAAGCTGCTATTGTTAGTAAAACTAATCCCGGTCGTGTAGATATAAAAAAAGTAAAAGATCCTGTAATAAAAGCAGGTCAGGCATTGGTTGATGTTGAATACTGTGGTGTATGCCATACTGATTTACATGTTGCTAATGGTGATTTTGGAAAAGTACCTGGCCGTATTATTGGCCATGAAGGTATCGGTATTGTTTCCAAAGTAGCTCCTGATGTTACTCATTTAAAAGTAGGTGATCGTGTAAGTATTGCATGGTTCTATCAAGGTTGTGGTGTTTGTGAATACTGTTTAACAGGCAGAGAAACCTTTTGTCGTGAAGCCAAAAATGCTGGTTTTTCAGTAGATGGTGCAATGGCTGAGAAATGTGTTGTAGAAGCTGATTATGCAGTAAAAGTACCTGATGGCTTAGACCCTGCACAAGCAAGCAGTGTTACCTGCGCAGGCGTTACCTGTTATAAAGCAGTTAAAGTATCCCATATTAAACCAGGACAATGGATTCTTATTTCAGGTTGTGGTGGTTTAGGCAACCTAGCTATTCAATATGCAAAGAATGTATTTAACGCTAAAGTTATTGCTGTTGATATTAATGATGATAAATTAAAACTTGCTAAGAAAATTGGTGCAGATCTAACCTTTAATGCTAAAAAAGAAAAAGATGTAGCTAAAGCTATTCAAGATAAAACAGGTGGTGCTCATGCTGCAATTGTTACTGCTGTATCTAAAGCCGCATTTAATCAAGCGGTAAATGCTGTACGTGCAGGTGCAAAAGTAGTAGCTGTTGGTTTACCACCAGAAACGATGGATCTTTCTATAGTAAAGACCGTATTAGATGGTATTGAAGTAGTAGGTTCTTTAGTGGGTACACGTAAAGATCTAGAAGAAGCATTCCAATTTGCAGCAGAAGGTAAAGTAGTACCTATCGTAAAAACGCGTAAACTAGATGAAGTTAATGATATTTTTGAAGAAATGGAAAAGGGTGAAATCTTAGGCCGTATGGTCGTAGATATGCATAAACATTAATTATTTTTTCAGTGAGGTTAAAATCTATTTAGCCTCACTGTCTCACTTACTTAGTCAACTACTCTAACAAACTCCTGCTATTTCCTACTAAATAACACTAATTTAATGTTATTTCGGCTATAATGGTTCGTTTTTATAGACTGATAAGGAATAATTATGAATACGCCTCCTCAATGTCCCGTATGCAGCATGGATAACACTTATTTTGATGGTACACTATTTGTATGTCCTGACTGTACCCATGAATGGGCAGCAGGTGAAGAAAACACAGCTGCAACTGGTGAGTTAGAGGTAAAAGACTCTAACGGAAATATTCTACAGGATGGTGACTCTGTTATTTTGATTAAAGACCTTAAAGTAAAAGGCTCTTCTCTAGTCATCAAGAAAGGCACAAAAATCAAAAATATTCGCCTTTGTGAAGGTGACCATAATTTAGACTGTAAAGTAGATGGTGTTGGTCTTAAATTAAAATCAGAATTTATGAAAAAGGCTTAACTTTTAATATTACTCTAAAAAATAATTAGAATACTATTAAACTAACTGCTAGATACTTACTCTAATCCTTGCCGTACAATTTATACTAGAAGAAGAGTACAATACGCATTCTTTCTTCTAGTAAATAGCAGAATCCAATAATTATAGCTCAGCATTTTCTAAGGTTTTTTATGCAATTGCTTCATACTATCAAAGAATTACGCACATGGCGCAAAGATAAAGGATTTATTGGTTTTGTACCCACGATGGGCAATCTTCACGATGGGCATTTACAGCTCGTTAAAGAAGCAAAAAAACTAGCAGATCATGTGGTTGTTAGCATTTTTGTTAATCCTATCCAATTTGGAGAAGGTGAAGACTTCGATTCTTATCCAAGAACCTTAGATCAGGACATGGAAAAACTAGTAGAAGCTGGAGTTTCTGTAGTATTTGCTCCAGAAGTAAAAGAACTCTACCCTATTCCACAAACTGTTTTTATAGAACCATCAAGTATTCAAAATGAACTTTGTGGTATAGCTCGCCCTGGCCATTTCAGAGGCGCAGCTACTGTAGTAAATAAACTATTTAACATAGTACAACCTAATATAGCTTGTTTTGGCAAAAAAGATTATCAACAACTGTTTGTTATTAAAGAGATGGTAGCAAACCTAAATATGCCTGTACAAATTATTGGTGTTAATACAGGTCGTGCTAAAGACGGCCTTGCCTTATCAAGCCGTAATGGTTATTTAACTGATGCCGAACGACTACTAGCACCAACTCTTTACCAAACATTAACCAGCTTACAGCAGGCAATTAAAGCAGGAAACCGTGATTACCAAAATCTACTAGATGATACTAAGAAACAACTTAATGATTCAGGTTGGCAAGTAGAATATATTGAACTACGCAATGCAAATACTTTACAACCAGCTAAACTTGAAGATACAAAATTAGTTATCTTAGCAGCTGCCCGTCTAGGTAAAACACGTTTAATTGATAATATTGAAATTACTTTATAGCAATAATTTGCACTAGTCACTGCTAGTGCAAATTAATATTTATAAAAAGATACTAAGTAAGAACACGTCGAGGAAATAAAAAGCTTAATAAAAATAATGTTGCTGCTGAAACGACAATACCAGGGCCTGTTGGTGCATTAGAATAATAAGAAAAAGTTAACCCTAAACATACAGCTAACATTCCTAAGATACTAGCACCTATAGCCATTTGTTCAGGGCTTGTTGCATGGCGTTGTGCAGTAGCAGGTGGAATAATTAGTAAAGAAGCAATTAATAAAACCCCAACTATCTTCATGGCCACAGCAATAACAATGGCCACTAATAGCATCAATGCTAATCTAATAACTGTAACAGGCATACCCTCTACAGCAGATAACTCCTCATGCACTGTAATAGACAATAACTGACGCCATAATAAAACAATAAGAACTAACGCAAACAGACTACCACCCACAATCCAGTATAAATCTATAGGCATACCCCACAGATCCTGGCTATGCCACCAGTGTAGCAGTGCAACCCGCCCACCGCCCCCTCGCGGGGCCAAGAGAAATCGGAAAGACAACAAACACCCA
>JBEBWU010000231.1:0-4700 GCA_040391985.1 Entomomonas sp.
ACCTCTTAGTTATTGCAAAAAAGGCAATAACTGTTGCTGTTTTGACATTGATAGAGGCTCCTATAACGATAAAAAATAAAAAGGGCGTACTGCCAAATTGCATTTTTTACTGCAATGGTAATTGCGCCCTATTAGTCTTTTTACAACCTATCAAGATGGAGTACTTACCATGAACTCAGCACAAACAGAATCAAAAAAAGAACGTTATATTCTTCGTATAGCAGATGTTGAAAAAAGAACAGGTTATAAACGTGCTTATATTTATCGCTTAATTAGTCGTGGTGACTTTCCTAAACAGTCACGTATAGGTATTCGCTCTGTGGGTTGGGATTCCAATGAAATAGATCAATGGATTGATAACCGTCTTGGTAATACTCATAACCATTAATTGCTCTTATCCACTTTACTCTAAGGAGAAGCAATGTTAGTAACTTCTGTTATTTCAACCAAAGGTGGGGTTGGTAAAACGACCATTACCGCCAATCTAGGTGGTTTCCTAGCTGATGCTGGATTAAAAGTATTACTGATTGATTTAGATATTCAACCTACTTTATCTAGTTATTATAAATTAACGACAATTGCTCAATGTGGCACTTATGAGTTGATCGCCAATAATGAGCAAGATTTAACAAAACTGACTTCTACTACTACCATTACCAACCTTCATCTTATTTTTTCCAATGACGAAAAAGGTCAGTTAAATACCTTATTATTACATGCAGCAGATGGTAGGTTTCGACTTAAAAATCTATTACCTATTTTCCAACCACACTATGATGTGTTGTTAATAGATACTCAGGGTGCTCGTAGTATTACCCTAGAAATGGCCATTATAGCCTCTGATAAATTAATCTCTCCTGTTACACCCGAAGTTTTAGCTGCCCGCGAGTTTCGTCGTGGCACCTTACAACTGATTGAGGATATTGCTCCTTATCAACATTTGGGAATTACTGTTCCTGCCATTGATATGCTCATTAACCGAGTTCCTTCGGTTTCCAATAATGCTAAATTTGTTCAAAGCATGTTACGTGATCTTTTTTTAGGTCAGAAAAGCATTCATTTATTAAAACATACTATTCCTGCTATTGAGGCCTATGCCAAATCTTCAATAGAGGCTATGCCTGTTCATCGTATTGAATATAAAAAACCCTATGCTAGGCAAACACCTGCAGCGATTGAAACGATCAGAAATATAGCTTGTGAGCTATTTCCACAGTGGTCAGATAAATTACAAGCAGTCACTGGAAAGCCAAGGAGGGACATTAATGCCTCCTAAAAATCGCCTTACCCTACTCCTAAATAAACGTTTTAGCGCCTTTATTGAATTTGCTCTATTTGAAGGATGGCATATTAAGATCAGTCCTAAAGGGAATATTCAACTCAAACGCAAAGGTTATACACCTATTTATAACGCTGGTTTTTTAGTTGAAAAAGCCAGTTATAAAACAGAACAATCCATTAAATATCCTCGTCAAAAGAAGGAAATGGCTTAATTATGGCAGAATCTAAACCACCTACTATAGCAACAGAATTATTAGCAGGTAATTTTGCTAAAAATGGTCCTCATGTAACTGAGTTAAGTGATCCATTAGTAGATACTCCCATGGTTGTTAATATTGATCAATTAAAACCTTATGATCATAATCCACGTATTATACGTAATCCTTTATATGAGGACATTAAAGCCTCTATTCGTGAACGTGGTCTTGATGCACCTCCAGCTATTACTCGTCGGCCAGGAGAAAGTCACTTTATTATTCGTAATGGGGGTAATACTCGTCTTTCCATTCTTCGAGAGTTATGGTCAGAAACTAAACAAGAGCGTTTCTTCAAAATACATTGTCTTTTTAGACCTTGGCAAAGTGAAATCACTGCATTAACAGGTCATTTAGTTGAGAATGAATTACATGGACAACTTTCGTTTATTGAACGAGCATTAGCTATTCAAAAATTAAATGAGTTTTACCAAAAAGAACAAAATAATTTTTTAAGCCAAAGACAACTTGCTAAAAAAATATCAGAAGATGGTTATCCTGTTAGTCAGTCTCAAATTAGTCTGATGCAAGATACAGTTAATTACTTATTACCGATTATTCCTAATGCACTGTACAGTGGACTAAGTCGTCGTCAGATAAAATCTATTTTAAATTTACGCAAATCTGCTAAAAGTATATGGGAAACATACACTAAATCCTCAGAGCAAACCATTATTTATACTTTTGATGATTTATTTGGCGAAGTTCTTTCCCTATTTGATAATCAAGCATCAGAGATTGATTCCAATCGTTTTCAAGACGAACTCATCGGCAGAATGGCAGAAATATTTAACTGCAGTTATAACCTGATTGCTTTAGAGTTTACTGAAAAAGACAGTCGGCGACGCATGCTAGAGTTGCCTCCTTCACCTGATATGGAGATTGATGAGGCCTTCCTATTTGCCAAACCTTGCATAGGCCAAAAACCAATTGCTGAAATGGATGAGAAAGAAATCTTAGCCATCCCCATGCCCGTGGTCAAAAAACCTACCGTAACTGTCACTAGAACCAGCCATATTAAAACAGCGACAGTTGACAATAATCAGTCTGTGACCAGTCAAGAAGAATACCCAACCGACAATGTGCAGGATATTTCTAATACCAATGACTGGCAAGAGCTACAAGCAATACAAAATACACAAAAAATACAAACTGAGCAATTGATTAATGAGCATATTGTATCGCCTATTGAGACAACGCCTCGGCTAGCTGCTATTCAAGAGATGATTGCAGAGTTTACAGGAGAGGATGAGCCCGACTTTAAGACAACTGTTATTAAAGCTATTCCCGTTCAGGCAGGTGGTTTATATCCTATAGCTGATCTTTGGTATATTAGCCACAACCTAGATAACCTGGCACAACTACGTATTCATATTGGTCAATTGGTTTTAGAAATTGCTGAGGAGTTCGGGTTAACACAGGCTATTGAAACCAACGATGCTCATTTAGGCTTTACAGTTAATGCATTAAGTGGTGATAGCAACAAAACGGCTCAAGTGATTACTTATTGGCTAAGTATCTTATCGGGTAATCCCTCTGTTATTTCTTTAACAAACAATGAATTAATGATAGCTCAGGCCAGTTTATTAACAGGGCTTTACCATGTCTCATCAGAAGTGAATGTGTTATCAGATGTAGCTTTTGTAAAACTGATGCGTATTTTACGGTTAATTCGCCGTTTTTGCGAATTACAAGCAATACCAGAAGATATAACAACAGTAGAAGCAGACAATAGGTAAGTAATATGTCAAGACATCCATTGAATCAAGCGATTATTGCTCAGGTATTGTTTGACTTACGCAATGGTCAACTACGTCATTCACTCGATATGGGGTTTTCGGAAGAGATTATTAGGCTTCTAAAAGATGATCCTGAGTTAATTAGCGTATTATTAAATACCTCTGTTAACTGGGCAGCTATTAAAGTTAACTTAGATATATTGCATCGCTTATTAAAACATGTTCAAGAAAATGATAAAGAAATATTTATTATTGATCAGATGCTAAAACTAGGTGCTAGTAGCAAAATGATCAGTGATGTATTTGGTCTTGATCAGCGTGAAGTAGCCTTTAGAAAGCGCGTATTAGATATTGATAAAAAACAAGGTCGTTGGCAAGAAATGTCTGATGAGCAAAGTCACCAGTTATGGCATGACTGGCAAGATAAAATTAAATATTTTCAATTAGATCAAACTAATTTAATGGATATGGCTAAAGTGTGTATGATCTTAGCTAAAAATACCAATATTCCCATGGCAATGATTTGGCAATCTATTGAAAGATGGCTTGATCTAAAAATCGATCACAGTGATGACGATAATAAGGAGTCATAATGGATAAAGGGCAAACTCCCCATAAAGATAGTTTTATCTTTAGTGGCAATAAACAAGAAAGCGTTCCTAGAACGCTTTTTTTAGATCAGCGGTTAACCCCTTTAGAGCGTAATGCTTGGCAAGTAATTAGGATGATGTTGCAAGCTGATGGTATTACTGCTGTCCCTACTTATGAAGAACTTCGCCCTTATTTAACGTCCATGCCTTATGCTGAAAAAGCTTCTTTTGAAACAGTAGCCAGAGCGTTGACCATACTAAGGTTAACCCGTTGGCTTAGTTTAGCGAAAAAACGTCGTGCTAAAGAAGGTGCTAAACAAAGTAATCTTTATATCTTGCATGATGAACCACTCACTCCTTTTGAGGCGATGCGTTTGGATGATGATTATCTGGCTCTTGTATGTCAGTCTATTACTCATTCCAGTAAAGCCATTCAACGAGTAGCTGCGGGGATATTACAGGATATAGCTGATGATCCCTTCTTAGCAGGAAAACGTTTACCCACTCGTATAGAAATATTATTAGGTCGGGTAGCTGCTCAAACAGAAGATAATGAAACTGAAAATAATAAAAAGTTATCCACAACTCACAAATCCGAAGAAAGCTCAGATCACTTACTTCGGAATCAGAAAACACTGACTTCGGAATCAGGAATGACTCTACAAGGCTTAAAAAATCAATCTATTCGGAATCCGAATAAGGTAGTAAGTAGTAGTAATAATATAAATATACTACTACAAACGATGGTTAATCACTTACAAATACCTGAGCGATTCTATCAACTTAGCGAAGGGCGACAGCATGGTATACTGATAACGATGCAACACCTTAGTCCC
>JBEBWU010000232.1:0-4698 GCA_040391985.1 Entomomonas sp.
ATAATACTGAGCGACAAAACTTTGAAATATCCTTTGTCAAGAAATGAGATAAGCATGTGAAAGAGAATAAAAACTTTTTTCAGGTAGTAATAGCCGTGTTTTCTTTTATAGGAAAAAAAATCCTCAGAATCTTTTCTTGGTATAAGAATTTATGGGTTAAATTCACTCATAACAAATATGATGAATTTGTCTATAAAAGAGGGGCTGTTTTGGCTGCCTCTACTTTGGCAGCTTTGGTAATCATACCTGCATTGCTATGTATTCTTTTACAGCTTACTTATTATTGGACGACCTATAAAAAAGAAACTATTTACCTCAGTCAGTCGGAAGAAATTTACCCAGATGATAATGTTTGGGGAGTAAGAGGTTGCCATACTCAACATTGTGATAGTGATTCATCCCTTTATTTCAGAATTAAACCATCTATGTTTCATCACCTTTGGAATCTTTGGCATAATGGCCGCATATTCCTACCAGATACAATAGGCTCTAGCGTGCCAGCAGGCTTAACGCAATGTGAAGTCACTTCCTATGGTGTTCGTATGCGAATGACGATGCTATTTAATATCTATCCCAATATCTTAAAGATTAACTGTGAAGGGGTGTATCAGAGTTTATAGGGGATGGCTTTTCTTTTCACAAAAATGTGATAATCAGATTCGTTATAGTAGATAAATAAAAAAGCCTAGTTAAATCAATTAACTAGGCTTTATATGTGGAGGCCGGGGTCGGAATCGAACCGGCATAGACGGATTTGCAATCCGCTGCATAAGCCATTCTGCCACCCGGCCATAAGAGTCGGCTATTCTAGCTTTCAGGTTAAAAACTGTCAAATTATTTCCAAATTATTTTTTGCTTTTGTATCATTGTTCTAGCTTTAAAGCGTAGTACTTATTTATGCTAAAAATAGTTTGTTATAGCGTATAAGCTAACAATCATAATAGTGAATTTGGTTTATGATTTTGTAAATAGTTGAGGCTTTCATGATATTTCTTTATTCGATCTATATCTTTGTTGGAAAGTTCTGTAAGCCGTGTTAGGTTCATATTGTCTTTTAAGTCAGCTATTTTTACTGTTTTGGCTAGCTCATTATTGCTAACTCTTTCAATAAAGTCTTGGTATGTTTCATTAGGCCGTTTCGTGAGGGCTTCAATAGCTTCTATAATATCTTGTGGAAATCCTTTATTTTTTAAATCTTCTATCGTTATGGTCGTGTCTTCTATTACATCATGTAATAAGGCAACGATTTTTGATTTGTCATCTTGTAATGAGAACATTAAACGCAGAGGGTGTAGGATATAGGGTTGACCTGCTTTATCAGTTTGCCCTTTATGAGCATTAAAGGCTATATCAAGCGCTTCTGCTAGGTATTTTGAGTTGGTGTTTGAGGTTGGCATATCAATAATCAACAGATTATAGGGAGTTGTTGATTATATATGGTTGTAGTAATGAGATGAATAAAATAAAGCCGTACTTTATTAATAAGTACGGCTTATTAGGTATTTATTGATTTGCTTCAGTTTGTGCGTCTTGTTTTGTTTGTTCTGTGCTATCTTTTAATTGTTCCGATTTTTCTTGCATTTTAGCTTCTACGCTGTCTTTAGTATCACTAGCAGACTGTTTAGCTTTTTCCCATTGTTCAGAAGCATCTTTGCTGATTTCATCTTTGGTTTCAGAAGCAGATTGTTTAGCCTTTTCCCACTCTTCAGAGGTAGCTTGTTTAGCACTATCCCACTTGTCAGAGGCTTCATTCATTACTTTATCAGTATTTTCTGAAGCTGACTTTTTAGCATCATCCCATGTCTCAGAAGTAGATTGCTTAGCTTCTTCCCATTTATCGGAAGTTGTTTGTTTGGCTTCATCCCATTTTTCTGCAGTAGCTTTTTTAGCTTGTTCTGTTTTAGCAGCAGCTGTATCTTTCATATTGTTGGCTGCTTCTTTAAGGTTTTCAGAAGTTGTTGAGGTGCTTTGAGGTGTTGCGGCGGTGTCTTTTTTACCATCATCACAACCTGCTAAAGCCAATAATACTAATCCACCTAACAATATTTTTTTCATAAGAAGAACCTCAGTTAATTAATAATAAGTTGCCCTTATGATATAAATAATCAGCTATTAAGTAAGTTAGACGATGGTCATAGTGATTGCCTTGATTTAACAATATGTTAAAAGTTTTTAGAGGTTATTCAAGAGCGTTATTTTACTGATCTACTACAGATAATAATTTATTGTAAACAAATGGTTTATTCTATGGTCTTAATGTAATAGTAGATTAAGGGTGATATTGTATGATTGCCCTTGAATAGTTGGCGTGTAGTACCCATTTAATTAAAAAACTTGAGGGTTATTACTGATATGCAATTTATTGATTATTATAAAGTATTAGGAGTAGAGCCTACTGCTGACGATAAGACGATTAAGGCTGCTTATCGTAAGCTAGCACGGCAGTATCATCCTGATGTAAATAAAGAGGCAGGAGCAGAGGATAAGTTTAAAGAAGTTGCTGAAGCCTATGATGTATTAAAAAATCCAGAAAAACGTGCTGAGTTTGATCAGTTGCGCCAATATGCACAGCATGGTGGTAATTTTGAGGTGCCACCTAATTGGCAATCACAAGCAGGTGCAGGAAATGGTGGTTTCCATTTTGAAACAGATGGAGAGATGGGGGATTTTTCTGATTTCTTTGAGTCCATTTTTGGTGCTGGTCGTCGTGCAAGCGGTACACGAGGTAGTACAGGTGGTTCAGGATTTTCTTTTAAACGAGCTGGACGCGATATTGAGTTAGAATTACCAGTCTTTTTAGAGGAAGTTGTTTCTGGTGACTCAAAAGCTATTAGTTATAAAGTGCCTAGTTATGATGCTAATGGCCAGCGTCAAGCGGATATTACTAAAAGTTTAAATGTAAAAATTCCCAAAGGGGTTGTGTCTGGCGAGCGTATCCGTTTAAAGGGACAGGGTGCACCTGGTATTGGTGGCGCAGCTAGTGGAGATTTGTATTTAATTATTAAATTTGCTCCTCACCCAGATTTTGATGTTAAGGACTATGATTTGACTTTATCGTTACCAATAACTCCTTGGGAGGCCGCATTGGGTGCTAAGGTAGCTATTCCTACATTAGCAGGTAAGGTTAATATTAATATTCCTGAAAATAGCCAAGCGGGTCAAAAATTTAGGGTTAAAGGTAAAGGTTTACCTAAGAAGAAAGATGGGGAAGCTGGTGATCTATATGTAATGCTGAAAATAGTTATGCCTCCTACATTAAATGAGGAGTCTAAGGCTTTATGGCAAGAACTGGCCGCTAAGAACTCTTTTGATCCACGTGCAGGGGGTAAAAAGTAATGGTTACGGTATTTGTTTATGATGTGCGAGAGTTATGCCAAGCTATTCATATTTCTGAACATTGTTTAGTTGAAATTGTAGAGCATGGTATCGTTGAGCCAGAAGGTGATTCTATCGCAGAGTGGGTGTTTGATACGCATGCGTTAGCATTGGTTGGAAAGGCAGTACGTTTACAACGTGATTTAGAACTTGATTGGACAGCTACAGCATTAGCAATTAACTTGCTGGAGAAAATAGATCAGTTACATACAGATAATGAATACTTGAAACAGCGCTTAAAACGGTTAGAGTTGACACAAATTAAGCTACTCTAAAATATTAACTATTTGTTAGTTCAAAGGTTATCTTGTCTGATACAAAAAAAAGGTTCATATTTTTCCGTTATTAGGTATTTTCAGGTAAACTAGCTATTAGTTTTTATCTTACGTTTAGAGATGAGTTGAATTTATATGTCAGACGCTCATGCCACCTTATTAATAATTGATGATGATAGAGTGGTACGTGCGAGTATAGCGGCCTATCTAGAGGATAGCGGCTTTACCGTATTACAATCAGCAGATGGTGCCGAGGGGCTAGCAGTATTTGAAAGCAAGCGCCCTGATTTGGTCATTTGTGATTTGCGTATGCCAAAATTAGGTGGAATTGATCTAATACGGCGTATCGTTGAGATAGACCCAGAACTTCCTGTCATTGTGGTTTCTGGTGCAGGCGTTATGAACGATGCTGTAGAAGCTTTACGTTTAGGTGCTGTTGACTATTTAATTAAACCTATTGAAGACTTAGCTGTTCTTGAACATTCAATAAAACGTAGTTTAGAGCGTGCTAAATTAGCAAAAGAAAATTATCTCTATCAATTACAGTTGCAAGAAAGCCTTAATTTATTAAAAGAAGACCAAGATGCAGGGCATCGGGCACAAATGAATATGTTGCCTGAAACGCCTTGGAATACGAATGGTTTGCATTTTGCACATAAAGTTATTCCCTCATTGTATTTATCAGGAGACTTTGTTGATTATTTTCGCATAGATGATGAGCAAGTTTTCTTTTATCTAGCTGATGTTTCTGGGCATGGAGCTTCTTCTGCATTTGCTACTGTTTTATTAAAATTTATTACAACCAGCTGGTTGTATAAATTGCATCGCAAAGGGTTGGTTAGGGAGTTGAAACCCTCTATTTTATTAGGTCATATTAATAAGGGACTAATAGATAGTAAAATAGGCAAGCATGTAACAATGGTAATGGGTATAATTAACGAAAAGAATAATACACTCACTTATACAATGGGGGGACATTTGCCACTCCCTGTGCTGAGTAGCGAAGGAAAAGGGCATTATTTAGAAGGAACTGGAAAGGTTGTAGGCT
>JBEBWU010000233.1:0-4694 GCA_040391985.1 Entomomonas sp.
TCATTCCACACACTCTTACCATAAGGACGAGAGCCTACATCCAAGGCGTTTTTTAATACAGCAGGCACAGAGCGATTATATTCTGGACTAACGATTAAAATAGCATCAGATGCTCTGATTTTTTCGCGAAAACTAGTATAACTAGCTGGAGGTGTCTCATTATCTATATCTTCGTTATAGAAGGGTAATTCACCAATTTCAACAATCTCTAAAGATAATGTGGGCGGAGCCATTTTAATCATTGCTTCCGCTAATTTTCTATTGTAAGAACCTTTACGTAAACTACCCACTAAAACAGAAACTTTATAAGTTGTTGTCATATTTTCTTCCTACTCAAAAGTTGATAAACAAATTTATTTAATATTACAAAACAGTAATTGCCCTAGTTTCTTAAAGAAATAATAGACCAACCCTGTGTTTGAGCATGCTTTCTTAACTCTTCATCTGGATCGACTGCAATAGGGTTTTCTACCAATGATAGAAGAGGTAGGTCATTTTTAGAGTCACTATAAAAATAACTACCTTCAAGGTCTGCATTATTTTGTTTAAGCCAGTCATTAAGGCGAGTTACTTTACCTTCTTGATAACAAGGAACACCTGTTGATCTACCTGTATAGTGACCGTCTTTAATTTCACATTCAGTTGCTATCAAATTATTTACACCAAGGCGTTTAGCGATAGGTTCAGTGATAAAGCGATTAGTTGCAGTAATAATGACTATCTTATGACCTTCTTTACGATGCTGTTCTAAAAGCTCTTCACCTTTTTTTAAGATCATTGGTTCAATAGTGTCTCGCATAAATTGCAACTGCCATTCATGAAGTTGTTTGATTGATGCTTTACCTAAAATAGCTAGGCTAAAGTTTAAATACTCCTTAACATCCATCGTGCCAGCTTGGTATCTTTCGTAAAACTCATCATTTTTTGCTTTGTAATGAGCTTTATCGAGAATACCCCATTTACATAACCAGTCTCCCCACGCATGATCACTATCACCAGCAAGAAGAGTGTTATCAAGATCAAATAAAGCTAGTTTCATATATCGTCTCTGTTTTAAATATAGTGTAATTTTATCAATTCAAAAGAATAACGTCATGAGTTTATGAGGGTTCATAGACTAGATAATTGTCGTATTTATTATAGGGATTTAGCGTTACTAATTGTTAGCATTAGATTTGTATCTTGCAATGAATTGTTAGTATTTATTTCATTATTTAGGCCAAATTAATATTTACTAAAAGAAAATTTATATTGTATTGATATTATCTGCTTTTGAATAATGCAATTTTATGGAACAATGGCAGTAATAATTTTTGGAGATGGTTAGTGTGATAGATTCAGATGGTTTTCGCCTGAATGTCGGACTAATTCTTACTAACAACCTAGGTCAAGTTTTATGGGCCAAACGTATTCATCAAGATGCATGGCAGTTCCCACAGGGAGGTATTCAACAGGGTGAAAAACCTGAGGATGCCTTGTATCGTGAGTTGTATGAAGAAATTGGGTTGCGAGAGCAAGATGTGCAAGTCCTGGCATGTACAGGTGGGTGGTTGCGATATCGATTACCAGAATGGTTAATTCGTTCAAAAACTCAACCACGTTGTATAGGTCAAAAGCAAAAGTGGTTTTTGTTAAAGTTATTGGCAGATGATAATAAGGTTTGTTTAACCAATGGTGATAAACCTGAGTTTGATAGCTGGCAATGGGTAAGTTATTGGTATCCATTACGACAAGTTGTTAATTTTAAACGAGAAGTTTATCGGCGAGCCATGAAAGAGTTAATTTTAAGAGCACCTCAAATAACTAAATAAATCGGAGTACTAGCTTATTATGCTTGATGCACTGCGCAAAATTGTTCAGGAAGTCAATGCTGCCAAAGATCTGAAAACAGCTCTTGGTATTATTGTATTGCGCGTAAAAGAGATGATGTCAGTACAGGTATGTTCGGTTTATTTATTAGATGAAGAAACAGACCAATATGTATTAATGGCTACAGAAGGTCTAAATAAACGTGCTATTGGTAAAGTACATTTAGAAAGTGATGAAGGTTTAGTAGGATTAGTGGGAACACGTCAAGAACCATTAAATTTACCTAATGCTTCTGATCATCCCCAATATCGTTATTTTGCTGAAACAGGTGAAGAACGTTACTCATCATTTTTAGGTACGCCTATTATTCATAATGGCCAAGTGTTGGGTGTGCTTGTTGTACAACAAAGAGAACGCCGTGAGTTCAGTGAGGAAGAAGTATCCTTTATTGTGACCATGGGTACACAGCTTGCTGGTGTAATTGCCCATGCTGAAGCATCAGGCAGTGTTTCTCCCTCTAAAAGATCACCACAAGAAGCACGTTTTGTGGGTGTGGTTGGTGCATCAGGAGCTGTTGTTGGACAAGCCATGGTGGTTTTACCACCTGCTGATTTAGAAGCAGTACCTGACCGTAAAACCAAAGAAATACAAGTTGAATTAGATTTATTTGAAAGTGCCATTGAGGCAGTACGTAAAAATATTCAAAAAACCTCTGCTAAACTTGCCAAACAGTTACGCCCAGATGATTTAGCCTTATTTGATGCTTATCTTTTAATGTTAGAGGATGATGCGTTAATAGGTGATATCGAAAAAACAATCAGAGAAGGGCAGTGGGCACAAGGTGCAATAAGAGACGTAATACTACAGTATGTGCAACGTTTTGAGGCAATGAATGATCCTTATTTAAAAGAACGTGCAGTAGATATTAAAGATTTAGGTCGACGTTTATTAGAGCAATTACAAAAACGTGACCAAGCGAATATGGAGTTTCCTGATGACACTATTTTAGTGAGTGAGGAAATCAGTCCATCAATGTTAAGTGAAGTACCTGAAGGGAAACTAATTGGTATTGTTTCTGTATTAGGGTCAAGTAATTCCCATGTGGCTATTTTAGCAAGGGCCATGGGGATCCCTGCGGTAATGGGAGTTGCAGAACTTCCTTATCGTAAGATGGATGGTTTAAAAATAATTGTAAATGGCTTCTTTGGAGAGGTGATTACTAATCCTAGTGAAGAGTTATGCCAGTATTATTTATCAATGGCAGAGGAAGAGAAGCAGTTATTAGCCAGTCTTAATATATTACGTGACTTACCCTGTGTTACTTTAGATGGTCATCGTATTTCCTTATGGGTTAATACAGGTTTACAAGCTGATGTAGATAAAGCACAACAACGAGGGGCTGAAGGAGTCGGTTTATACCGTACGGAAGTACCTTTTATGATAAGTAGTTCTTTCCCTAGTGAGAAAGAACAAATGGCTATTTATCGTGAGCAGTTGCAAGCTTTTCACCCATTACCTGTAACCATGCGTACACTGGATATTGGTGGTGATAAATCATTACCTTATTTTCCTATCGAAGAAGAGAATCCATTTTTAGGTTGGCGTGGTATTCGAATTACCTTAGATCATCCCGAGATTTTTATCCTGCAAATTAGGGCAATGCTTAAGGCCAGTGAGGGATTGGGTAACTTAAAGATATTATTACCTATGATTTCCTCTATGCATGAAGTAGAACATGCTTTAAGGATGATTAATAGAGCATGGTTTGAGGTAAGAGAGGAAGGCATAGATGTGGAAATGCCGCCTGTTGGGGTAATGATAGAAGTACCTAGTGCAGTGTTTCTAACAAGAATGCTAGCTAAAGAAGTGGATTTTGTTTCTGTAGGTTCTAACGATTTAACCCAATATTTATTAGCAGTTGATCGTAATAATGCACGTGTGGCTGATCTTTACAATTATTATCATCCTGCTGTGCTACACAGTTTATATAAGACAGTTAAAGACTGTCATGCAGAAGGTAAAACAGCCAGTATATGTGGTGAAATGGCTGGTGATCCTGCTGCTGCAATATTGTTACTGGCCATGGGGTTTGATTCGTTATCAATGAATGCTACCAATTTACCTAAAGTTAAATGGGTGCTTAGACAATTAACCATGGTGAAGGCCAAAGAAATTTTAGAAGATGTTTTAAAACAAGATGATCCACAAGTGGTAAAAAGTATTATTAATCTTGAGTTATCTCGTTTAGGATTAAAACGTATTGTTGCTCCCAGTAAAAAGATAAACTAAAAAGTTTTAAATAAAAAAGGCGGGATTTCCCGCCTTTTTTATTGAGTTATTTAAAGAGATTTTTATATTGATGTGGTTGGCAACGTAAGTATTGTGGTGGAGCAGTTACTTGTGCGCCCAATTCTGCTGCAGCTTGCCATGCCCAGTGAGGGTTATATAACATACCACGACCAATGGCCACCATATCTGCTTGGCCTGTTCCAATAATAGCCTGTGCTTGAGTGGCCTCAGTAATTAAACCAACAGTCATGGTTGGCATCGCTACTTGTTCTTTAATAGCTTGTGCAAAAGGAACTTGATAGTTAGGGCCAACAGGGATTTTTTGATCTTTATGTAAGGCACCTGTAGAAACATCAATAAAACTACAACCTAATTCTTTTAATGTTTTGGCAAGTACAATAGATTGCTCTAAATCCCAACCACCTTCTACCCAGTCAGTAGCAGAGATACGAATGCCTACAGCTTTTTCCATTGGTACCACTTTACGAATAGCTTTGAATATTTCAACCGCAAAACGAATTCTATTCTCTAATGAACCACCATATTCATCAGTACGTGTATTACTAAGTGGTGATAGGAATTGATGAATTAAATAA
>JBEBWU010000234.1:0-4691 GCA_040391985.1 Entomomonas sp.
TGATAGTTAAATATTTTAAATGCTTTAATTTCGATAATTGTTTAATTACTTTAGGATTATCTAATAACTCAGTGTCTAGTAACTGTAAAAAAACTATCTGGCTACTGGCTAATAAAAAGCCTAAATCTATTAATTGTTCATTACCTGACAAATCTAACCAAACTAATTTTTTTAGTTTTTTAATAAAATTAAAATCAGTGAGTTGAGGGCTTTTATTAATGGCTAAATACATTAATCCTTTTGCTTGCTCTATTTGCTGTAAATCCGTTAACTCAGGTAAATAACTTAACTCTAATGCTTCTAGTTGTTTACCAGCAGGTATTACCACTGTTTTTACGGTACTAGAAGTGCTTATAATTAACTTGGTAAGTGTCTGTGTTAGAAGAGAAAAATCCAAGCATTGGCTGCTGTCTTTATATAAATAGAGGTTCTTATAAAAATCCTCTAAACCATTATGTTTAACATACTCTTCAAAATGATCTTGAAATAAATTATAAGCTGGCCCATCTTTAATATAACGATGTTTTAATAAAGTAATTAATGCCAATAGTTCTTTTTTGGAAAGAGGTTCAAAAAATAAAGACTTGATATGAGTTAACAACTCAATATGGGGAACATCTTGCAGCCACTGTCCTACATCTGCATAGCCAAAGCCAGCTGGTGCTATTTGTAATTTATTTTGTAGAAAAGCTAAATCCACCATATTCACAGTTGTTAACTAAATTTTTTCATCATCATAACCATAGAATTTCACACCTAACTTAATTACTTCACGGCCTTTCTGACGACGCCAACGGTTACTATCACGCAATGAATAAATACACCCACAATACTCTTGTTGGTAAAACTCTTCTCGCTTGCTGATTTCAATCATACGCTGTGAGCCACCTTTTTTACGCCAATTATAATCCCAATAGACAATATCAGGATATTTAGCAGCAGCTCGTGTACCGCAATCATTAATCTGTTGCATGTTTTTCCAACGAGAAATGCCCAGCGAGCTACTGATCACATGAAAACCATGTTCGTGTGCATATAATGCCGTACGCTCAAAACGCATATCAAAACACATGGTACAACGTATGCCACGCTCGGGCTCATCCTCCATTCCTTTGGCACGCTCAAACCAATTATCTGTATCATAATCCGCATCAACAAAAGGAATATTATGCTTTTCTGCAAAACGAATATTTTCTTCCTTACGGATTAAGTATTCTTTTTCAGGATGAATATTAGGGTTATAGAAAAACACCGTATAGTCAATACCAGAAGCTTGTAATGCTTCCATTACCTCACCAGAACAAGGCGCACAGCAAGAATGTAATAGTAACTTATCTTGCTCATTAGGTAACACTAACTTTTCACGGATAACAGCTGTAGTCATTTATTAATACCAATACAACAACAAAATTAAAATTATATCACTATAGTCAAATCAGCTATAGCTGTTGTTATACAATTTTAGACAAGGCGAATGACTGAAGACAGTACAACTAGTACGGCAAAGTCATTTAACGAAGTATAAAAATGTAGAACAATAGCGATATACAACTAGTCTACTAATTCTAAAGTACCATGCATTAATCCTATATGCTCAGGATAACTACAAAAATAGCTATATTGTTGTCCTTGCTGTAACTGGTTTACTTCAAAAGAGATAGTAGTACGTTGCCCACCACCTATTAGCTTAGAATGTATAATAATGCGAGGATCATCATTAATATAATCTGTTTCTTTTTCAAGAATAACTGCTTTTGCTACATCTTCTTTATCTTGTTCTTTAGTTAAGACCCAATTATGCCCCATAACACCTTTATCTAAATGACCATCATGTATCAGGTTTATAGTAAACATTTCACAGGTTTTACTGACTTTAATATCATCTGTATCCCAATGAATTTGATCATTACTATGAATGGTAACTGTACAGTTAGGAGAAGCTATTACATTATTAATAGCCCCCACCAACATAACTAAGCACACTATTACTAGCTTTACATTGGCCATTGTAATACTAATTTTTAACTTGGCTTAGAAGATACTCAGTTAACAAAGGTACAGGTCGACCTGTTGCACCTTTTTCTTTACCACCACTAATCCATGCTGTACCAGCCACATCCAAATGTGCCCAAGGGTATTTGTTAGCAAAACGAGAAAGGAAACAACCTGCCGTAATAGTACCTGCTTTAGGACCACCAATATTTGCCATATCTGCAAATGGGCTATCTAATTGCTCTTGATACTCATCAAACAGTGGTAACTGCCAAGCTCTATCATCTACCTGTTTACCTGCATCAAGTAAGCCATTGATTAATTCTTCATCATTACCTAATAAACCACTAGCCTGAGTACCTAATGCAACAATACAAGCACCCGTTAAAGTAGCAATATCAATCACTGCTTTTGGTTTAAAACGTTCGGCATAAGTTAGTGTATCACACAGTACTAAGCGACCCTCTGCATCTGTATTTAAAATTTCTACCGTTTGTCCACTCATGGTTTTTACAATATCACCTGGACGTGTTGCATGACCACTAGGCATATTTTCAGCACAAGCCATTAATCCTACAACATTAATAGGTAATTGCAATTCAATTAATGCCTTAAACACACCTAATACAGAGGCAGCACCACACATGTCATATTTCATTTCATCCATGCCAGCACTAGGCTTAATACTGATACCACCTGTATCAAAAGTAATACCTTTGCCCACTAACACAATAGGTTGTTCTGATTTCTTTTTAGCGCCATTATATTGTAAAGCAACCAATCTTGGTGGTTGTTCACTTCCTTGCGCTACTGCTAAAAATGCACCCATTTTAAGTGCCTTCATTTTCTTTTCATCAAGCACTTCTATAGTGACACGTTTATCTAACTTCGCTAATGCTTCTGCTTGTTTTGCAAAGTATGTAGGATGGCAAATATTAGCAGGTGTATTACCTAAATCACGAGTTAAAGCCATACCTACAGCAATTGCTTGTGACTCAGTAATAGCTTGTTCAACTAACTTACTATTTACTTTATCAGTACATAATGTAACTGTTGAAAACTTATAAGGCTCTGCTTTCTTACTCTTATATTCATCAAAACAATAACTACTTGTTTCTAAGGTTTCTACTAATAAGCGTGTTTTGCTGTAAATATCTCGACCCTTAACCTCAACATCATCTACTACAAATAGTGCATCCGTACCACCTAATTGCTTTAATGTTTTAAAACAAGTCATAGCCCATTTACGGTATTGTGCATCAGATAAAGGTTGCTCACCAACACCCACTAATAACACTCGATTAGCTTTTAGTTGCTGATTAGTTTGCAATATAAATGTTTGACCCAAGCCACCCTGAAAATCCCCCCACTTAATAATATTTTTAATAGCTCCTTGGGCTAATTTATCAACTTCACTAGCTGTAGTACTTAACTTACCACCTTTACCTACTGCAACAACCCATGTTGAAATTTTTAGAGCTTCTGGACGATTATTCTTTACATTAAATTGCATGTTTATCCTCTAATTTATTCGCTTATTTCAATAACTATAATGACTAGTGATATCTTTTAACTCATCACCTTCAAACTTCAATACATAATAAAGACTATCAGAAACTGAATAAATCCACTCCTCAATGGGAACATCTTCAAAATAATTTCCCCAGCCTTTAGTAACCCTGCGTCCCCATCCTAAAAAACTTTTACTGTTAGGTTCGCTACAACGATTAATAACCTCTATTTTAGTATTACCTGTACCTACTAACCCACCACTACAACGCCAAGTACTTGCAGCAAACACACTAGGAGCAAGAATACTAACAAATAAAACTAATGATATTAATTGTCTCATAAGTTTTTTCATATATCGAACTTCAAAATAAGCATTATGTCCACAGGTTTAGAAAAATTTTTAGCTACAAAACCTGCTACTTATTATAAGCCCAATCAATTAGTTGGAAAATAAGACTCTATGCTAACTAATTTACCACCTTCAAAACGTAATAAATTATAGGCTGTCGTAGATCCACTAGTTTGGTTATATATCCACTCTTCTATAGGCACATTACCTAAGCTACTTCCATCACCTGTAAACCCTACGAAATTCTGTGCATTAGGGGTACCACATTTTCTTTCCACCTCAAAAACACGCTCACCTACAGACACTACTTTTGTTCCACAGCGCATTGTTTTAAACTGAGCATGAGCAGAAAAAACACTCATCATTAGAACTAATAAAAGATATTTATTTTTCATATATTTACTCTCCACTATCAACAATTAATAATAATTATTCTTTAACTATAACGGATATGTTATTTCATAATAAAACAACTGTTTATAAAACTCATTAATATTAGTTGTATATTGCCTAATAATTCACAATATTTTGATCTATTAAAAAGAAATATTTAAATTAATCTTCTAATAAAAATAATTTTTCTTTGGGAACTAATAAAATATCACTACGCTTATAATCTGGAAATTTAAATAGTTTAACTTTTGCTAAGCTTAATTTTTTGTATATTACTCTTAGTGCTCTATCTAAATAGCTATTTCGATTCAAATTATTATTAAAGTTAAAACCAACTGAAAATATCTGATAATCCTGAAATAAATTTTCTAACGCATTTTCATTAGAAAACTCTTCTATATTATTTACCCATTCCATAATCACAATAGGGCGAAACTTTTCTATA
>JBEBWU010000235.1:0-4669 GCA_040391985.1 Entomomonas sp.
TGACAGAAGCTTTAGAGGTATTTTTTGATATTCGCGCTATTCCAAACCTTAAGAAGAAACCTTCTACCTCAGAACTAATTGACTGGTTAAAACTATTAATGGCTGACCAAATTGATATTGCCACTTTAAGGGAACGTGATCCTACGAAATCCTTACCACCTATGGCTGGTGCATTATTGAAAAACGAACAAGATATTCACTTGCTTGAACGTTTAAGTTTTATGAGCCGTCGTCATAGGGATTAAGCCATGTTACTTAACCTCTTTAATGAACTACGTGTAGCTAAAGTTCCTGTTTCATTACGAGAACTATTAGATTTAATTAATGCACTTAAACACCATATTGTATTTGCAGATATGGAGGAGTTTTATTATCTAGCACGTAGTATCTTAGTTAAAGATGAACGCTATTTTGATAAGTTTGATCGAGCCTTTGCTGCTTACTTTGAAGGTATTAATCAAGTAGATGTTGAGTTATTAAGTGCTGCTATCCCTGATGAATGGTTACGCAAAGAGTTAGAACGAAATCTTAGTGACGCGGATAAGGCACAAATTGAGGCGTTAGGTGGTTTAGATAAACTAATTGAAACCTTAAAAAAACGTTTAGAAGAA
The DNA here is from genome assembly GCA_040391985.1 of Entomomonas sp. Classification (GTDB taxonomy): domain Bacteria; phylum Pseudomonadota; class Gammaproteobacteria; order Pseudomonadales; family Pseudomonadaceae; genus Entomomonas. The sequence goes on from JBEBWU010000235.1 coordinate 612, forward strand.
CAAAAAGAACGTCACCAAGGTGGTAATAAATGGATTGGTACAGGTGGCACTAGCCCATTTGGTTCAGGAGGTTACAATCCAGAAGGAATTCGCATTGGTGATGCAGGTGAACGACAAGGTCGTGCTGTAAAAGTATGGGAAAAAAGAGAATATCAGAATCTTGATGACCAAGTAGAAATTGGTAGCCGTACTATCAAACTTGCCTTACGTCGTTTACGTAAGTTTGCCCGTACGGGTGCTAGCGAAGAACTGGATATTGATAATACCATTGAAGCTACCGCTAAAGATGGTGGACTACTGAATATCCGTATGAAACCAGAACGCCATAATGCCGTAAAACTGTTACTGTTATTCGATATTGGTGGTTCAATGGATATGCATGTTGAAATGTGCCAAGAGCTATTTTCAGCGTGTCGTTTAGAGTTTAAATACCTAGAGTATTTTTATTTCCACAATTTTATTTATGAAAATGTTTGGCAAGATAATCATCGTCGCCATGCTAATCGCATCCCCACATGGGATATTCTGCATAAATACGGCCCAGACTATAAAGTAATCTTTGTAGGTGATGCCGCTATGGGCCCTTATGAGATAAATTATATTGGTGGTAGTGTCGAACACTATAATGAAGAGCCTGGCAGCCTATGGATGCAACGCTTTATAGAACATTATCGTAAAGTTATTTGGCTTAATCCTTACCCCCAACATGCTTGGAAATACACTCGTTCAATCGATATGGTGAAAGGGTTGGTTAATAACCATATGTATCCTTTAACGTTAGAAGGATTAGAAGCAGGTATTAGCTATTTAAGTAAATAGCTAATACTCAAATAACTTATTTAAAATCAATTAATAATCATATTCTTTCAATTATTTATTATTCCATTATGTTATTTATATATGAATAAATAGCACTTTTAAGCATAAGCAGAAACTGTTATCTTGTCACACCTTAGACTATGCCCCTATTTTATAGTTTTTGTGATGAGGCAAATGGCTGAAAGCACTACCAATAGTACAACTAAGCCATTCGATAAAGTATAAAAACTAGGGGATAGCACTATCAAATGATAAAAAAGCATTTGTTATGTAGAAATAACTTAGCTGTGATTGGAAATTAAATGTATATCTATGATGAATATGATCAGAAAATTGTAGACGAACGCGTTAAGCAATTTCGTGATCAAACAAACCGCTATTTAGCAGGTGATTTAACAGAAGACGAATATCGTCCCCTACGCTTACAAAATGGCGTCTATATTCAACGTTATGCACCTATGTTACGAATAGCTGTTCCTTATGGCTTATTATCTTCTAAACAACTACGCAAATTAGCCAGTATTGCGCGTAATTATGATAAAGGTTATGCACACGTTTCTACTCGTCAAAACTTCCAATTTAACTGGCCTGAATTAGAAGATATACCAGATATTCTAGCTGAACTCGCTACTGTACAAATGCATGCTATTCAAACCAGTGGTAACTGTATTCGTAATACAACTACTGACCAATTTGCTGGTGTTGCCAAAGATGAAGTGATTGATCCTCGTGCTTGGTGTGAGATTATTCGCCAATGGTCAACCTTTCATCCTGAGTTTCACCATTTACCTCGCAAGTTTAAAATTGCTGTGAATGGGGCTCAACAAGATCGTGCTGTAATTGAAGTACATGATATTGGTCTTGAAGCCATTCGTAACTCACAAGGTGAACTTGGCTTTAAAGTTTATGTAGGTGGTGGCTTAGGTCGTACCCCTATTATTGGCTCATTGATTAATGAATTTTTACCTTGGCCACATTTATTAACCTATCTTGATGCTATTGTTCGCGTTTATAACCGTTATGGACGTCGTGATAACAAATATAAAGCGCGTATTAAAATTTTAGTAAAAGCTTTAACACCTGAAATATTTGCAGAAAAAGTAGCGGCTGAATGGGCAAACGCTAAAGATGGCCCAATGACTTTAACTGAAGCAGAAGTAAACCGCATTAGTACTCACTTTATAGCCCCTGCTTATAAGCAATTAACAGATATTGATTTTAAAGAAATGGATCAACAATACCCTGGTTTTGCTCGTTGGAGACAACAAAATACACGTCTTCACAAACAAACAGGTTATATTGCTGTTACTTTATCATTAAAAGCTACCGCTACGCCTCCTGGCGATATTAGCGATAAACAATTGGATGCTGCTGCTGATCTTGCCGACCAATATAGCTTTGGAGAAGCAAGAACAACTCACCAACAAAATATTGTACTGGCTGATGTTGAGCAAAATAAATTATTTGAACTATGGCAACAAATGCGAGAGTTAGGTTTCGCCACTCCTAATATTGGCATGCTCACCAATATTATTTCTTGCCCTGGTGGAGATTTCTGTTCACTCGCTAATGCTAAATCTATTCCTGTGGCAGAAGCTATTCAACGCCGTTTCGATAACCTAGATTATTTATTTGATATAGGTGAGCTAGACCTTAATATATCTGGTTGTATGAATGCTTGTTCCCACCACCATATTGGTCATATTGGTATTTTAGGTGTAGATAAAAAAGGCCAAGAGTTTTATCAAATATCTTTAGGTGGTAATACAGGTTATAACACGGCTTTAGGCAGTGTATTAGGCCCTTCTTTTGCGCAAGAAGAGATACCTGATGTGATAGAAAAAATTATTCAACTCTATCTCAAACAACGACATGCTGATGAACGTTTTATAGATACTTATCAACGCTTAGGTATGGAACCCTTTAAGGAGCATGTTTATGCAAAAAATAATTAAAGATGCTCAGATAGTGAATGATAATTGGCATTTACTGGCTAACGACATTAGCCTTGAAAACATTGCCAATTGTGATGATGTTATTGTGCCCTTTGCTTTATGGCAAGAACATAAGCAACTATTGCAAAAACGTGATGGTCAAACTGCAGTTTGGCTAGATTCATCACAAGAAATTGAAGAACTGGCAGATGATTTAGCAACATTACCCCTTATTGCACTAGAATTTCCTGCATTCACTGATGGACGCCACTATTCTAGTGCTCGTATTTTACGCGATCGCTATCAATATAAAGGGGAGGTACGAGCCATTGGTGATGTATTAAAAGATCAACTATTTGCTATGCATCGCTGTGGCTTTAATGCCTTTGCGGTGAGAGCAGACAAAGATATTGAAAACGCTTTGTTAAGCTTAAATGACTTTACAGAAACCTACCAAGGTGCAACAGATCAGCCTTTACCATTATTTAAAAGACGCTGATACTATTCGCTATTTTCTAGTTACCCATACTAGAAAATAGCTTCTTTTTTAACTCTTTTTATGCCAAACTTCTATTGTATAAGCAGGCTTATCATCCTCTGCTACAAAGTCTTGTGTTTCAGCTTTATACCACATACTCTCATCAAACTCAGGAAACCAAGCATCTCCCTCTGGCTTAAGGTGAACACGGGTTAAATATAACTTATCTACTACATTTGCTTCTAAAGCCATGCTATAAAGTTGTGCGCCACCGATCAACATCATTTCAGTAACTTGTTGAGCCGTTGCCCATTCGTTAGCACGTAGCATAGCTTTTTCTAATGTTGCATAGACTTCCGCCCCTTCTGCTACAAAATCTGCTTGTCGACTGATTACAATATTTAATCGATTAGGTAGAGGACGACCTAAAGATTCCCATGTTTTACGCCCCATAATAATGGGTTTACCTGTGGTAACCGCTTTAAAATGCTTTAAATCGGCAGGCAAATGCCAAGGTAACTGATTATTGATACCAATAATATGATTATCTGCTAATGCTACTATAATTGATAAAGGCAACATAACATCTTATATCCATTAACAAAGTGGTACATAAGTATACCTGATAAACGATGCAGTATAAGTTTTATATTAAATTTATCATTGTTTAATACGCTAAAAATGTTTAATAATACAGAAAAGATACTTCTAAAAATTTAGGAAACTAAAATATGAAACAGTCTGCTACTGCCATATGGGAAGGATCAAGAGCTGAAGGGAAAGGTGTAACTACTACACAAAGCAAACAAATAGATAATACCCCCTAT
>JBEBWU010000236.1:0-4661 GCA_040391985.1 Entomomonas sp.
CCTAAAAAAAGAATTTACTACCCGTATTTTAAAATACTTTTTAGATAAAATTACTAACCATCCTAATGATCCTTTATTTTTACACTTTGAGTTAGTTCCTGATCATTTACCTGATGAATTAAAAGAACTAATCCTATTATTTCCTGATGGTAGCTTACAATTTGAAATTGGTATTCAAACGTTAAATCCTACTACTCAAGCATTAATTTCTCGCAAAACCAATTTGCAAAAAGCACAAGAGAATATCCGTTGGTTATCCACTAAAACTACGGTGCATTTACATGTGGACTTAATTGCTGGCCTGCCTGACGAAACATTGGAAGAGTTTGGCAAAGGCTTTAATGAATTATGGTCATGGCAGCCCCAAGAAATACAATTAGGTATCTTAAAACGTTTAAAAGGTACACCTATTATCCGTCATACTGAATCCTATAACTATAAATACAGTTTAACACCTCCTTATTCTGTACTAGAAAATAAAGATATGCGTTTTGAAACACTAAACCATATTAAGCGCATTGCTAAATTTTGGGACTTAATTGCTAATTCTGGACGCTTTAAAAATACCTTACCCTTATTGCTTAGAGATGATGCTTTTAATGCTATTTCAGATTTTAGTTACTGGGCATTTCCTAAAGTTAACCAAACTCATGGTATAGCCTTAGATAAGTTATTGGCTTTAGTATTTGATTATCTTAATGAGCATACTAGCCATACATTAGAAACCATCCAGAAAGCCATGCAACAAGATTTTATTCGTATTGGCACTCACGGTTGGCCAAGATTTTTAGGTGATCCTCCAGAAAACTGGAAAGAGCATTTAATCAATAAAACTAAGCAAAAAACATTACCCAAACGACAACAGCAACATAACAACGGTTAAAAGCCATACCTTAATCTCAATGTTTCTGGATAAGGATTAAAGTAACTTTGTTGTAATAGATATTGATCGGGATGCTCTGCTAAATAATGTTTTAACAATGTAATAGGCGCTAATAATGGCTGAATACCTTGTCTGTAAAGATCAATTAATTGTGTTAGCTCTTGGCGCTGCTTTGCTGTTAATTGTTTCTTAAAATAACCTTGGATGTGCATTAATACATTTGTGTGATTAGCTCTCGTTGCTTTACAACTCAGAAGCGCCATAAATTGATTGCGATACTCTACAAAATATTCTTGAAGAGCATCCCACTCTGCAATACGAGCTACAAAACGACCAATTTCTCTATACTTAGGTTGTGAATGAGCTAATAGGGTATATTTATAACGACTATGAAAATCTATTAGTTTTGCTCGAGTTAAACCACTTTCTTGTAACCTATTTAATTCATTAAGTGCAAATACGCGCTCAATAAAATTTTCACGAATAGCATTATCATTTAATCTACCATCCTCTTCCACAGGTAACCAAGGTATTTGCTTCATCAATTCAGCAGTATAAAGCCCAACTCCCTCTTTACAACAACGGTTACTATTTTCATCGTAGACTTTAACTCGCTCCATACCACAACTAGGTGACTTAGCACAGACAATATAACCACTTAAATGACTTAATGAAGCCACATGCTTTTTAGAAAATGTCTGCATCTTTTCTGTCAAATCAACATTACTATCATCAGTAAACTGCATCACCACATCATTATTATTTTTTATTAATCGTAATGTTGGGCGAGGAGTTCCTAAACCTATAGCCATTTCAGGACAAACTAATTGGAAATCAGCATAAGCTGATAACTCATCAAGGGCAAAATCAAAACGCTTATTACCACCATTGTAACGAACATTTTCACCCATAAGACAAGCACTAATACCTATCTGTATCTTATCTATCATTCACTTCTTCTCAAATACTAAATTTTATTTATTAATATTGTATAAGCTCTATTCTGAAAAGATATATCGACTAATGTAGACCATCTACTAAACCTGTCTTATAAAAATTTATTACTAATTAATTACAAATAACGTAACAAACTATATAGCAACAATCTCTACTTCTCGTAATATGCTGTATTCCATGGATATTCAACTAATTATCTATAGGCTTATGTCTAGTATAAAGTTTTTATATTTAGCTTTATAAATATAGCGTGTTCTATTTAAAACTATTAGAGGAGTCTAGAATGGCTGGTGTCTTTGAAATAAAAAAAGCGCGTGACGGGCAATTTTATTTTAATTTAAAGGCTAGTAATGGTGAAATAATTCTTACTAGTGAAATGTACAAACAAAAAGCTTCAGCACAAAATGGTATTGCTTCTGTCCAAAAAAACAGTGGCGATGATACCAAATACAGTCGCTTAAAAAGTAAAAATGGTAAGGTTTACTTTACTTTGAAAGCAGCTAATTACCAAGTTATTGGTAATAGTGAAATGTATAATAGTGAAGCAGCTAGAGATAGTGGTATTGAATCTGTTAAGAAAAATGGTTCAACGGCTACTATTAAAGATTTAACAAAAGCTTAAAAACTTCTAGCCAACTCTAGGTGCCCGTAAAGGGGCACCTAATAGTTTTATTAGTTTATTCCTATCATAATCACTCAAAATACCTACTTATATTTTATTGTATTTTTTGTCATACTCTCTAAATAAAAGAGATGGCCAAATACAATATATGCAAATTCAACCAATACTTAATCATAAAAAACGTTTTCTTGATTTGTTATTACTAGCCGATGAACAAGAGAGCATGATAGATAGATATTTAGAACGCGGGGATATGTTTGCGCTCTATGATGGGGATCTAAAAAGTATTTGTGTTATTAGCCAAGAATCAGAAGATCTTTATGAAATAAAGAATATTGCTACTGTTCAAAAATACCAAGGTAAAGGGTATGGTAAAGCATTAATTCAGTATGTTTTAGAACACTATAAAAATAAGTGTAAAGTCATACAGGTTGGTACAGGAGACAGCGACTTAACTATTCCTTTCTATGAAAGTTGTGGTTTTAGATATTCCCATAAAATAGCAAACTTCTTTATTGATAATTATGACCAGCCTATTTTTGATAGAGATAAACAACTAATAGATATGGTCTATTTAAAGATATTATTATAAAAATAAGGGGTAGTATTTATAACTACCCCTTATGCTATTTACAGATTATAACGACTAATAATTTCTTGATGAGGCTCTATTGAAGCACCCACTGCTTCAGCTAAACGTAGCCAATGTACAGGGTACTGCCAATCATCTGTGACCTCTTCTAATAATTTATGCAATTCAGCAGGTGCTACATTACTAGGTGCCGTTATAGAGAAAAATATACCTCGTAGAGCTGTTTCATCTAAGTCAAACTGGTCTGTCACTTGATAATTTTGGTTACTATTGACCCATACTCGCCAACCCTTAGACTCCACTAAACGTTCAAAAGCATTGAAAGCTTCATCACCTGGATAAACACCATCCACAAACCACGTTTGTCCAAAACTACCCTGTTGTAAAGTTTTAATCACTCTATACAAAGGAATAAAATATTTTCGTTCTTCTTCATCTTCTGGTACAGGTGCTAACTGAGCTGCATCATAAACCACCCAATCATCTACACGCTGTGTTTTAGAAGGATGTGCAGGCTCTTTAATAACCGCTGTTACTGGCCCAGTACATCTTGCTAAATACTCGATGGTTTCGCCTTCTTCCAATACTTCAACACGTACCCAACCCCAATCTTCCTCTATCACTCCTTCAGTGGATTTTAGAGGCAGTTCTAAACGCTTAGCTACTTCTCGTGCCTCTGCCCAATCTTGATTAGCACAACTATAAGTTAATAAATCCCATAACTCTGAGCGAGGATCTTCTGTGGTTTTCTCAACAACAATCTGTTGCCATTTCTCAGCTTCTGCAAAATCTTGTTGGCGCACAGCAATAGTGACTAAGATACGCAATGGCCCTAAATAATCTGGTACTAACTCATGCATTTCTAAACTAAGCTGTTTAGCAGTATCTAACTCATCTTTAGCAAATGCTTGCTGAATACGACACCATAAAGCAATTGTAGGTTGTGATTCTTTATAGTAATTAACTAAACGATCAATCTCTGCTAATTGGTTACTACCCAATAATAAATTCAATAAATAGTAAGCTAAATTTGATTCATGTTGATGATTACGTTCTATATAACCCCATAGTAATGTTTCAGCCTCTTTAACTGCATTACATGCTTGCAATGCTGAGCTAGTGATATCTACTAACTGTTCATCATCTGGTCGCTCTGCTACTGCCAACATGAGCAACTCAACTTCTTGCTCAGGATTACGTCCTGCCTCTTCATTTTGTTTTGCTTGATTATCTAACCATTCTAATAGCTGCTCAGCAGGAACAGGTAATGATGTTTTGGCAGATAGTGTATCAATTTTTGCTGATAACTCTGCCAATAATTGATCTGCCCCTAAAGGCGCTCTTAATTTGGGTAGTGTCTCATAAGCTATATTTAATGCTCTTTTAGCTGTCCATACACTACCTCTTGCTAAGGCAACTCTAATTTGTACCTCTGCAACTTCAATTACTCTACGCTGCGCTCCAACCTTAACAAAATGATCTAATGCTGCTTGTATAGCACTACCCAATGACCAATTATTTTGATTTGGATCTTTTGTTAATAAAGCATCAATGGCTCTTATCCAACCTAAATAATAACGAGGTACTACTTCACGCCATGCAGGCAA
>JBEBWU010000237.1:0-4652 GCA_040391985.1 Entomomonas sp.
CTTGGCCAAACAAAGAGAGTATTCAAATGATTGATGGTGTTCTTGTTGTTAACCTACGAAAAGATCTAGTAAGAAAGCCTAACCAAATATGTAATGCTCCTTAAAGGTAATCATAATATTAGAGTATTTTTAATATTAAATGCTATTATTAATATAAATTTATTGATATAAATAATTAGAAAATATGCCTTCTTATTCTAGTAATTTCGATTTTCTAAAGGAATATGATCCTATATTCTTCGAGTTAGCTCATACCGCTGAACAAGTATTTGCTAGTGATCCAAATACCACACTAATTAAATTACGCCAATTAGGTGAAGCTTTTGCTAAAGATATTGCTGCTCGGTGTGGTATTTACTTTGATGATACAACTCCACAGGTTGACCTTATCCATCAAATTGATCGTGAGTTAAGATTAGACCCAACCATACGTAACCTTTTTCATACGATACGTGTTGAAGGTAATAAGGCTACCCATGAGTTTAAAACTGAACATAGAGAAGCCTTAAACGGGCTAAAAATGGCACGTAGTCTAGCTGTTTGGTATCATCAATCTTTTGGTAAAGAAGGTAGTAAATTTAATCCCGGTAGCTTTATTGCACCATCAGATCCTAGTCAAAAACTCCGTGAATTACAAAATCAAATTAACCAGTTACGTGCCAGCAATGAGAAGTTTGGAGACAACCAACAATTAGTAAACTTACTAAAAAAAGAAAAGCAAGAATATGCTGTATTAGCAGAACAAATGGATAAAGAAGCTCGTACACTAGCAGAACAAGTTAAACAACAAGAAGAAGCTTTACAGAAGCAACGAGAATCCTTTGAAACACACATTAGACTACTACAAATAGAACTCGTTGAACAAAATAAAAACAACCCTCAACTGGCTGTAAAGCAACAACAGCTTATTAGTGATCAAATTAAAGAAGCAAATCAACAAGTTTTTTTAACAGAAGAATTAGTACGTTTAATAATTGACCAACAGCTTACTGAAGCAGGCTGGCAAGCAGATAGTTTAGAGTTAACATGGGATAATGGTGCTCGCCCTGAACAGGATAAAAATAAGGCTATTGCTGGTTATCCTATTTTTTATCAAGGCAATGCTGCCTATGCAGACTATATTTTATTTTGTGGCATGATTCCCATTGCTGTTATAGAAGCTAAATGTGAAAACATTAATGTTGCAGATAAAATACGCCAAGCTGAAACTTATGCTAAAGGGTTTCAAATTGAACCTCTAATGCAAGCACCTTGGTTATTAACCCAACGTAATCAGCCTTGGACTAGCAATGACAATACTCCCTATATTATTCCCTTTGTCTATTCCAGTAATGGCCGCCCTTACAATACTCAACTTGAAGAAAAATCTGGCACATGGTTCCGAGACTTACGTGAAACCAACAATTTAGCCCAAGCATTACAACACTTTCATACACCACAAGGATTATTAACTAAACTATCCCATGACATAAGTACAGCTGAACAGGCTTTACAACAAGAAAATTTTGCTCAATTATATTTACGAAGTTATCAACAAGCAGCTATTCAAGCGGTAGAAAAGGCTATCTTAAATAATCAGCGTAACTGCTTAATTGCAATGGCTACAGGAACAGGTAAAACAGTTGTTATTAATGCCCTAATATATCGATTTTTAAAAACCAACCGATTTAAACGTATTTTAGTCTTGGTTGATCACGCAGCATTAGGTTTACAAACAGAAGATATACTTACTAAATCTTTCGACGAACAATATCAAACCCTAGCAAAACTTTATAATTTAGCGGAGCTATCCAAACATATTGATAACTTAACTAATCATCTACAATTAGCTACTGTACAAGGTATAGTAAAAAGTATTTTTGCATCTGATACACCACCCTCCATCGATAGTTTCGATTGCATAATCATTGATGAAGCTCATAGTGGTTATATGCTAGAACAAGAAATGATAGAGGGAGAATTAGCAACAAGAGACTCTCAACAATATATAAAAGAGTACCAACAACTTATCAATTATTTTGATGCAGTTAAAATTGGCTTAACTGCAACGCCTGTAAAACATACCACAGATATATTTGGAAAACCTGTCTACTGTTATTCTTATCGTGAGGCTGTAGCCGATGACTACCTAATTGATTATGAACCTCCTATTCTTTATCAAACAGAATTAACACAACACGGTATTCATTTTAATAAAGGCTATGACATCAATATTATCAATACTCAAACAGGTAATATTGAAACAACAGAATTAGAAGATGAGCTTAGTTTTGATATTGAAACCTTTAATCGGTTTGTTATTAACAAAAGTTTTAATGAAATTATCTGTGAACAACTAGTTCAAGAATTAAATCCCTTTGGAAAAGAAAAAACACTTATCTTCTGTGCTTCCGATTTACATGCAGATATGGTTAAAAATTTGCTTGATAAAGCATTTACTAAATTTTACCAAGAGTCATATGACCAAACAGCTGTTGCCAAAATTACTATTGGCAGCTATAACCCCGAACAACTAATTACAGCTTATAAAACAGAGCGATACCCTAATATCGCTATTACTGTTGATTTATTAGCAACAGCAATAGATGTTCCACAAATCTGTAATTTAGTATTTTTGCGCCATGTAAAATCTCGAATTCTATTTGAACAAATGTTAGGTAGAGCTAATCGCCGTTGTGATGAAATTGGTAAAACCGTTTTCCGTATCTATGATCCCATTGGTATTTGTCAGTCTTTACAAGAGGTTATTACTATGCAACCCTTGCAGAAAACTGATACACCTTTAACTAGTTTGCTAGAACAATTTACTGATAATAAATATTTAAAAGATGCTTTAAATACTCCTAGCAATTTGCCTAATAAAACACAAGCTGACCTACTACTTGATCAAATATGTCAAAAAATCATGCGTATTTTACGTAGGGCAAATTATCAAGCTGAACATGACAACATTATTAAAGAAAAACTAGATGAAACAATTACTATATGGGGTATTGCACCTTATAAATTACATAACTATTTACAACAAATAGGCGCCAAAAAAGCAACTGATTTTTTTAAAACACGGAAAAGTTTTTTAAAAGAATTACGAGAGATTAAACAATTACTAGCAGGCAATCACTACCAGATTATTTCTGAACATACTGATAAACTCATCAATCGTAGTCAACTATATGGTCAATATAATAATCCAAAAGATTTCTTAGACAGTTTTAAAACGTTTATTCAAGAGCAAATAGAGTGCTCTAAAACAATTAATAAAACGCTATTTAAACCCAATAATATTACTAAGGCTGAGTTAAAAGAAATCAGGTTAATACTTGATAACGCTGGTTATAGTGAAACCAACCTGCAAATTGCATGGCGTAACCAATACCACCAAATTATTGATGCAGGTTTAATAGGTTATATTCGTTGTGCTGCAATAGACGAACCTTTAATTCCTTTTGAAAATAGAGTTGAACAAACTCTACAAAAGGTACACAGTTTATATAACTGGACACCTATTCAACGCCAATGGTTAAACCGTTTAGCTGAACATCTAATTTTTAAAGAAGTGTTAGATAGAAAATCCATAAATAAACGCATTAACCAAGCGTATGGCAGTTCTATAGAAAAGTTAGACCAACTACTTAATGGCCAATTAAATGAAGTATTAACTACCCTAAAAAAACTCTGGCCTGAAAGCACACAACCTACTGAACAAGAACAACAAAACACAAAAGTTATAGCAGAAACTATCAATGAAATTACTGAATCATTAAGTACCCAACCCAAGTTGGAGCCAAAAACTCAGCAAACTAAAAGTCTCTTAGGATTTATAAAACAATTTTTAAAGATTAAATGATTTATTAGTGTTAACTCAATATAGATATACTCTGTAATCTCTTATAATTATTTATAAAGTAAGTTGAGGGATATAACTATGGCTACCAATAATCTTAATTTAACCAATATCATGCTAGATATTCAACAGCAATTAAAAGAGAGTGCTGACGAAACCACTCAAGTAAGTGGCCAACGATTTTTTAAAGAAACAATAACCACTTATGGTGTTAAGACAGTTATAGTACAAAAAATCAGTAAGGATTTGTTTAAAAAAATTAAAGACTATCCCAAACAACAAATTTTTAAATTATGTGAAAAACTTTGGCAATCAAGTTATCTTGAAGAATCATTTATAGCGTGTAATCTCTCCTACTACTTACATAAAGATTACCAACCTAGTGATTTTAAAGTTTTTGAGAAATGGCTAAACAACTATGTTAATAATTGGGCCTCATGCGATACACTCTGCAACCACACCATAGGCACCTTTATTGAAATGTATCCAGATTACATTCAACAACTCATTAACTGGACAAGCTCCACCAACCGCTGGATGAAACGTGGCGCTGCAGTAACCTTAATAATTCCCGCCAGAAAGGGGCTTTTTTTAGAGAATGTTTTTACCATTGCTGACTCACTACTAATAGATAAAGATGATATGGTACAAAAAGGTTATGGTTGGTTATTAAAAGTTGCCAGTCAAGCACATCAACAACCCGTATTTACTTATGTAATGGCCAATAAATTAACAATGCCCCGCACAGCATTACGTTACGCCATTGAAAAAATGCCCTCTAAACTTAAAGCACAATCCATGGCCAAAT
>JBEBWU010000238.1:0-4645 GCA_040391985.1 Entomomonas sp.
CTTCACTTGGTAAATGAAAACCTGTTATTTGCTCTTCGCCCTCATCCGTGACACTAAAGGTTTTTAAACTACCTGATCTAACAGCAAATATAGAAGAAAACTTATCACCTTGATTAAAAAGGAATTCCCCCCTTTTCATGGGACGGCTACGTTTTACGATTTGATCTAATAAATCAATATCACCTTGGTCAAGCGATAATGGTAGACACAAACCGATTAAACTACAATCTTTACAATGCGCCTGTAGAGGCATTCTCGCTTTAGCTGTTTCTGGCATAGTACTGTTTACCCTAGAATATCCCTATCAATAAGAATACAACAATTATCCTTACCTTTACCAGTAATTTATCTTATTTTCAGCTTATATTCAATGTTTAGAAATCTTTTCTAAATAACTCGCGAGAATCTCTGCAATATTTGCTCCGTCAAATAATGGTCAAATACCATGCATACAGACCTTACCAGTAATCTACCAGCATCTTGTACAGTAATAGCATTTTCTTCTAATTTTATTAAGTTATCATTAGCCATTGATTGTAGTTTAGGTAATACATCTTTGAAGTAAGATTTAAAACTAATGCCAAATTGTTTTTCAATCGTTGTAAAATCTAAATAGAAATGACAAATTAATTGTTGAATAACAGCTCGACGAATACGATCATCTTCATTACAAATCAAACCACGCTTAACAGCCATCTGCCCTTGATCAATGCAGTCTTGGTAAGCAGTGAGATCACTTGTATTTTGGCAGTATAAATCACCTATTTGGCTGATTGAAGAAACTCCTAACCCGATCAAATCACAATGACCGTGTGTTGTATAGCCTTGGAAGTTTCGACATAAAGTTCCTTCTTCCTGAGCATAAGTTAACTCGTCATCTGCTAATGCAAAGTGATCCATACCAATATAGCGATAACCGGCACCTGTTAATTGTTCGATAGTTTCTTGCAAAATTTGTAACTTATCACTAGGGCTAGGTAATTCATCCGTATTAATACGGCGCTGTGGTTTAAAGCGCTCAGGTAAATGGGCATAATTAAATACAGAAAGCCTATCTGGCTGTAGCCCTATAATTTCTTTAACCGTTTTTGCAAATCTTTCAGGCGTTTGCTTAGGTAGCCCATAAATCAAATCAACATTAATTGAGCGAAACTGTAACGTGTGTGCCGCATCAATAATAGCTTGTGTTTGATCAAAGGTTTGTAGACGATTAACTGCTCGTTGTACCTCAGGGTCAAAATCTTGCACACCTAAACTGACACGATTGAAACCTAGTTCACGTAACAATCCCATGATAGTCCAATCTGCTTCACGGGGATCAACCTCAATACCAAAATCACAGTCCGCATTATCTGCAAACTGAAAATGATCATGTAATGCTTTGATAATCTGACCAATTTGCTCAGTTGTCAAAAAGGTAGGTGTACCACCACCAAAATGAATTTGTTCAACTACTTGATCTTTATCTAAATGCTTACTAACCAACTCAATCTCTTTTATAAGCCTTTTAACATAAGGCTCACTATACCCTCTATCTTTAGTAATAACCTTATTACAGCCACAGTAGTAACAGATGTTGGCACAAAATGGGATATGGATATATAGAGATAACGGATTTTTAGCTTCACGACTCAAACGTAATGCACGAACTAAATCTAATGTCCCAATACCATCATGGAATTGTACAGCCGTAGGATATGAAGTATAACGTGGACCTGCCACATCATAACGACGAATCAACTGAGTATCCCAACGAACAATATTTGACATTACTTACATAACCTTAAACATAATTTATTGAATTTGCAGTCTATGAGTTATCAGCATGAGACTCCTTGACTTGTATCAAACAGACTATACTCGTTAATAGCCTATAACCTTGGAACATAATCTAAAGCATGTTTTGCTGAGAAACTATACCGCCCACTAATTTGTAAAAATATATAAACAACCAGTTAATTTATTTCTTCTAGTTTTGATTATAAAATACGACTAAAGTTCTATATTTATATTAGTTTCAATCTAATAGCCATTATTTTTAGTCTTATTTGACAGAATTCACAACCAATCAATAATATTCTTGGCTAATTGTTTTTATTATGCTTCAATGTATGCTAGTTGCATCCCATTATCAAAACCAAACTGGAAAACTCAATGATTGATTATAGTTATAACCCCAAATTAAAGGGGCTTACCAAAATCATTCATCATTTTAAAATTCACCATTACCCTGCTAAAACTTGTGTAGTTAACCAAGGTGATCGGGCAGATACTTTATTTTTTATGGTAAAAGGTTCTGCCAGTGTATCTATCAAGGAAGATGATAAAAACATGATTATTTCCTATTTAAACACAGGAGATTTTTTTGGTGAATTATCACTCTTTGATCCAGATAGAACAAAAAATGACGCTCATCGTACAGCGAGTGTTTATACCAAAGTAAGTAGTGATGTAGCTGAAATATCCTATGCTAACTTTCATCAAATTGCTCATCAATACCCTGAAGTGCTCTATATTATTGCCAGTCAAATGGCCGCAAGACTTCGCCAAACTACTCGTAAAGTAACTGGGTTAGCATTTATAGATACAGCAGGTCGAGTTGCTCGTACATTACTTGATCTTTGTAAACAACCTGATGCCATGACCCATCCAGATGGCATGCAGATTAGAGTAACTCGCCAAGAAATAGGCAATCTTGCAGGCTGCTCTCGCGAGATGGTTGGAAGAGTTTTAAAGGAAATGGAAGATCAAGGGCTTATCAGTGTATCAGGAAGAAATATAGTAGTCTTTGGAACACGCTAAAAGCTACCCACCAGTATTAACTAGATAGGTAGCTTTGTTAAAGAACTAAATAATTAATTTTTAATTAACTCGCTCATATAATTTTAAAAACATAGGTTCTGTAATGATATAAACATCTGCAGGATCATCACTACGTCTTACTAACCAATCTCCTTTTTCCCCTGCCACATAACGGTCTTCATCCCATTTTGTAAATAGTTTTATAGGTTGGGTAAGTTGGCAAGCTTTAACAATATTTTCCTTACTTTGGCAGGTCTTAGCTAATTGCATTAAAGGAAAATGCTCACCTGTCACTGTGTTATACACCATTGGCGAATACTCAAAGTTAGCTACAAAGGCCAATTCTGGCTGTGCAGTATAAGTACTAGTAAAGCGTCTTTGCTCTATTGGATAAACTTCTCCTGCCATCCCTATCATTAAATAGGTACTGCGATGAGCAACAATCGAAATATCTCCTTCTAACATTCGTATATCTAACTTAACTTTCTTATCTGTTATTTCATGACAAGGTACATAACCAATTGTTGTTGGTAGTTTTCTATAAGACCTATAAGGTAGACCCACTATTTTACTCAAGTCATCAGGATCTATCACATCAACCACAGTATATGTATTAACATACTGCTGTAGCTTCCTTGCAATATAATCACTAATCGGTAGCTGCGGATATTTTTCTATATAATTTTGTAGACTAATAAAACCACCAGCATGTTCTGCATCACCACCACCAGCACCTAAATTATCACCATTTAAATAATGGGCAAGTTCAGCAGCGTCACATTCTCTTACTGTGCTGTGTATTGAATATTTATAACCCCCAGCAATTTCACAGTAGGCCACCACAACATCTATTTCATCTGCCTGTATTGCAAAGTCACTTACTAACCCTAATAAATCGGGAAGATAAGGACGTACAGGAATAACTGCTAGGCGTTTATCTTCATCATATTGAATATTTTGTAGTGCACTAGATGTTTGTTGTAAATCAAACAGTGAAAAGTTAGTATCCTTAAGAATATCTAAGGTGTTTCTTTGTAAATTAGAAGCATCTTTTAAATCACGATCTAGCGGATGGCGAATTTCTGTAAAATTATTCGTTGCCTTATAAAGTCCATAATAAAGAGCGGTTGTCACTCCTACACTCATATTAAAAGCAACATCATTTAACATGCTCCATACTAATGTAGAGCAGCTACCTAAAGTAGGTTTTATTTCATGCAATATGGGTGGTGTAGCTTCTTCTACACAGTTATCAATAACCGCTATATTTTTAGCCAATACTTTGGTTGCTCTACCTGTATCATACTGGCACGCAACTAAAATAAGCAAACCTTCTATCTCTTCTGGTTTTTCTTCATAGACAATAGGTATTTTTAATAAACGCACCATTTCTAATGGTGTTTTCTTTTGGATGCGTTCTTTACCTGAATAAAATAACTTAACTTGTTTGCCTTTTTCTCTAAAATATTCATACAAAGCAAAACCAGCCGCTAAACTATCATCGCTAGGATCATCACAGCATTGAATGGCAATGTTATCGAAACTCAGTAATCTTGCTAAATCCATTCTTATCTTCCTACCCATTAAGTTATTAATAAAAAAGCAGAGCCATTACTCCACTTATTACAATGAGAAAGATAATAAAAGTCAATAAATATTAAAAAGCTACCACTAGTTTTAAGGTTAAATTTATAATTTAAAAAAAGCCTTAAGTTGTTCTCCTGGATTTTCAGCGCGCATAAATGCTTCACCAATTAAAAAGCTATAAATACCATTATCTAACATTAATTGCACATCCTGTTGTGTCAGAATACCACTCTCTGTCACCACTAACCGATCATTA
>JBEBWU010000239.1:0-4636 GCA_040391985.1 Entomomonas sp.
GTCAATGGTTAAACCAAATAGTTTTCTTTTATGATCTCTTAATGGTTCTGGTAATTTACGACTTTCTAAGTCCTCTTCTGTTAATGGGTAATTAGCTGCACGTATACCATATTGCATGGCCATATAAAGGCAACTAGGGGTTTTACCTGTGCGAGAGGCACCAATTAGAATAATATCCGCACGATCATAAAAACGAGTACGTGAGCCATCATCATTATCTAAGGCAAAGTTAATAGCATCAATACGATCTACATAACTATTTGAAATGGAGTGGGTTTTTCCTACTGAGCCAGTGGCTTTAGTATCTAATTCAGTTTCTAAAGAAGACAAAAAGGTAGAAAAAATATTAATAATAAAGCCATTGCATTGTTTTAAGGTATTACTAATTTCTTGATTGATAATTGTTTCGAAAACAAGTGGTCGCAGACCATCTTTTTCAGCAGCTTCATTAATTTGCTGAACAAGCTGTTGGGCCTTTTCAACAGTATTAATATAAGGTTTGGTGGTCATTTGTAATTCTATTTTATCAAACTGTGACAATAAGCTATGACCTATTGCTTCAGCCGTGATACCAGTGCCATCAGATACAAAAAATGCAGTTCTTTTCATAAAATGCTTGCCTAAAATTAAACAATATTACGTTCAAGTCTGCTATAGTAATGCGATTATTTTTTATTGGTAAGTTTTTTTTTAAAAGTATTTGCTAGAAAAATATATTTGTTTAGTATTTTCATTATGATAGATATTAACTGAGTCATCTTGTGTGACCTATTGTCAATCGTTAGAGTGGAGAGACAGCCTTGGCGACTAATACAAAGTACGTAGTTTCATTAGAGAATGTAGGCGTACATGATGTAGAGACGGTAGGAGGCAAGAATGCCTCCTTGGGTGAAATGATTAGTAATTTGGCTGGTGCAGGAGTTTCCGTACCAGGAGGTTTTGCTACAACAGCTGACGCTTATCGCGAGTTTTTGGAGCAAAGTGGTTTAAATAATCGTATCCATGATTTACTAGACACATTAAATGTAGATGATGTAAATGCTTTAGCTAAAGCTGGCAGCCAAATTCGCCAATGGATTATGGAAGCAGACTTTCCAGCTCAATTAGATGCAGATATTCGAGCTGCATTTGCAGAGTTAGCTCAAGGGCATGATATTTCAGTCGCTGTCCGCTCCTCTGCCACCGCAGAAGATCTTCCTGATGCCTCCTTTGCAGGCCAACAAGAAACCTTTTTAAATATTCGTGGTGTTGATAATGTCATTCGTGCTGCTAAAGAAGTATTTGCTTCTTTATTTAATGATCGCGCAATTGCTTATCGTGTACATCAAGGATTTGATCATAAAATAGTTGCCTTATCTGCTGGTGTACAGCGCATGGTTCGTTCTGAAACAGGTACAGCAGGGGTAATGTTTACGCTAGATACTGAATCTGGCTTTAGAGATATAGTATTTATTACAGGTGCTTATGGTTTAGGTGAAACAGTTGTTCAAGGCGCTGTAAATCCTGATGAATTTTATGTACATAAGCCTACTTTAGAAGCTGGTCGTCCTGCTATTTTACGCCGTAATTTAGGTAGTAAAGCCATTAAGATGGTTTATGGTGATGAAGCTAAAGCAGGTCGTTCCGTAAAAACGGTTGATGTAGCTAATGAAGAGCGTGCTCGTTTCTGTATTACAGATGAAGAAGTAGCTAATCTAGCTAAACAAGCACTGATTATTGAAAAACATTATGGCCGTCCAATGGATATTGAATGGGCGAAAGATGGTGATGATGGCAAACTTTATATTGTGCAATCTCGCCCTGAAACAGTAAAAAGCCGTACCAATGTCAGTGTAATGGAACGTTACCTAATGAAAGAAAAAGGTAATATTCTAGTAGAAGGTCGTGCAATTGGACAGCGTATAGGTTCTGGCCCTGTAAAAATTATCCATAGTGTATCTGAAATGGATAAAGTACAGCCTGGTGACGTATTAGTATCTGATATGACAGATCCAGATTGGGAACCAGTAATGAAACGTGCCAGTGCGATTGTTACTAATCGTGGTGGTCGTACTTGTCATGCTGCTATTATTGCTCGTGAATTAGGGATTCCAGCAGTAGTAGGTTGTGGCGATGCAACTAAAGTTTTAAAAGATGGCCAAGAAGTTACCGTTTCTTGTGCAGAAGGTGATACTGGTGTTATTTACGAAGGTAAATTGGATTTTGATATTCGTAAAAGCTCAGTAGATGCTATGCCGCCTTTAAAATTCAAAATCATGATGAATGTGGGTAATCCTGATCGTGCTTTTGACTTCTCAATGCTACCGAATGAAGGTGTAGGTTTAGCACGTTTAGAGTTTATTATTAACCGTATGATAGGGGTACATCCTAAGGCACTATTAAACTTTAATGGCTTGCCAATGGATGTGAAAGAAGCGGTTGAAAAACGTATTTCTGGATACAGTAGCCCTGTTGATTTCTATGTCGATAAGCTAGTGGAAGGGGTAAGTACCTTAGCCGCTGCTTTCTATCCAAAGAAAGTGATTGTGCGTTTATCTGACTTTAAATCCAATGAGTATGCTAACTTAATCGGTGGTAAATTATACGAGCCAGAAGAAGAAAACCCTATGTTGGGCTTCCGTGGTGCTTCTCGTTATATTAGCGAGTCTTTCCGCGATTGCTTTGAGCTAGAATGTCGTGCTATGAAACGTGTGCGCGAAGAAATGGGCTTAACCAATGTGGAACTAATGGTACCGTTTGTTCGTACACTAGGTGAAGCTAGCCAAGTGATTGATTTATTAGCGGAGTATGGCTTAAAACGTGGTGAGAATGGTTTGCGCGTTATTATGATGTGTGAATTACCATCCAATGCTTTACTAGCTGATGAATTCTTAGCCTATTTTGATGGTTTCTCTATTGGCTCTAACGATATGACCCAATTAACCTTAGGGTTAGATAGAGATTCGGGTGTTATTGCCCATTTATTTGATGAGCGTAACCCTGCTGTTAAGAAGCTATTATCGATGGCTATTCAAGCTTGTCGTAAAGCTAATAAATACATTGGAATTTGTGGCCAAGGTCCATCAGACCATCCTGATTTAGCGAAATGGTTGATGGAGCAAGGTATCGAAAGTGTTTCATTAAATCCTGATTCAGTTTTAGATACGTGGTTCTTCTTAGCTGATAATCAATAAGTTAAATTACCCTTATCAAATAGCTGGTAAGGGTGGTTTTCAAGGATTAGTAATGGCTAAAAAAGCATTAATAACTGGTATTACTGGGCAAGATGGTTCCTATCTTGCCGAGTTTTTATTAGAAAAAGGGTATGAAGTGCATGGTATTAAACGTCGTGCTTCTTCATTTAATACTCAGCGTATTGACCATATCTATCAAGACCCTCATGTAGAAAATAAAAATTTTATTCTGCATTATGGTGATCTAACAGATACCTCTAATTTGACCCGTATTATTCAACAAATACAACCTGATGAGATTTATAATCTTGGGGCACAGTCACATGTGGCAGTAAGTTTTGAGTCACCTGAATATACTGCTGATGTAGATGGAATGGGTACTTTAAGACTATTAGAAGCCATTCGTTTATTAGGTTTAGAGAAAAAAACGCGCTTCTACCAAGCCTCTACATCTGAGCTTTATGGTTTAGTACAAGAAACGCCACAAAAAGAAACAACACCTTTTTATCCACGTTCTCCCTATGCGGCAGCTAAACTCTATGCCTATTGGATTACGGTGAATTATCGTGAAGCCTATGGTATGTACGCATGTAATGGTATTTTATTTAATCACGAATCACCACGTAGAGGGGAAACCTTTGTTACTCGCAAAATTACTCGTGGTTTAGCTTATATTGCACAAGGTTTAGAACAGTGTTTATATCTGGGTAATCTTAATGCCTTGCGTGATTGGGGACACGCTAAAGATTACATACGCATGCAGTGGCTTATGTTACAACAAGAGCAACCAGAAGACTTTGTTATTGCTACAGGTAAGCAATATTCAGTACGGGATTTTATTCGTTGGTCAGCTGAAGAATTAGGTATTAGCCTTGACTTTAAAGGTGAGGGTATTAATGAACAGGCTGTGATTACAGCAATTACTGGTAATGATGCACCTGCTTTAAAAGTGTGTGATGTTATTGTCAAGGTTGATCCACGCTATTTCCGTCCTACAGAGGTTGAAACTTTATTAGGTGATCCTACTAAAGCTAAACAAAAATTGGGTTGGGAACCTGAAATTAGTGTTCAGGAAATGTGTCACGATATGGTCAAAGAAGACCTAAAAACAGCTAAACGCCATGCTTTATTAAAACAACATGGTTATGAGTTACCTGTAAGTATAGAGGACTAGTAGCAATGCACGCCTTAGATCAAGCTGTTTTTATTGCAGGGCATAAGGGAATGGTTGGCTCAGCGATTATTCGTCGCTTAAAGGCATTGGGCTATACGAATATTGTAACTTGCTCTCGAAAAGAATTAGATTTATTGGATCAACGAGCTGTTAATGAGTTTTTTCAACATAATAGTATTCAACAAGTCTATTTAGCAGCTGCCAAGGTGGGTGGAATACACGCTAATAATATTTATCCTGCTGAGTTTATTTACGAAAATCTAATGATTGAGGCTAATGTTATTCATGC
>JBEBWU010000240.1:0-4610 GCA_040391985.1 Entomomonas sp.
GACAGAGACAGAGACAGAGACAGAGACAGAGACAGAGACAGAGACAGAGACAGAATTATTATTCGAAACTCGGCCACAACCGTCAATAGGTTCTATCTTACTAATTGGTGACGAAAAAATTAAATTTCTTGAATATGCAAGTTTAGAGAATCAACATAATGCAGCAATAACAATTGATCGCTTACTAATTACCAGTAAACGATTAATCTTTATAGGCAAATCCACTACTATTAGGCTCTACTTATCTGAAATTATTAACTATAAAAAAGAAAATACATTATGGTTTGAAACAATATCTGGCAATTTTAATATCTATTTTACTAGTAATAAACAATTAGTTAATGCTTACAACACATTAGATTCTTTAAAAAAAACTAGCTAATGTGTTATGTATATTTAAGTATAGCCTTCACCACATATTTACTATAAATACAGTATAATGCCCTAATAATTTGCCATCAGATATTTATGCTTAATAAGGCCAAGGAACTTTAATGCATTCTCCAAAAATATTGGTACGAAACCTTTACAAGATTTTTGGTAACCGTCCTAAAGAAGCTATAGAGCTATTACAACAGGGATGGACAAAAGAACAAATTCTTGAAGAAAAAGAGCTACTTGTTGGTATCAATGATGTTTCTCTCGAAATTGATGAGGGAGAAATCTTTGTCATTATGGGATTATCTGGTTCTGGTAAATCTACCCTTGCCCGTCTTATCAATCGATTATACGAACCTACAGCAGGTGAAGTACTGATTGATAACCGTAATATTTTTAAACTAAATACTAGAGAAATCATTACATTACGTTGCCACGAAATGAGCATGGTTTTTCAATCCTTTGCATTATTACCCAACCGTACCGCGCTAGGCAATGTAGCTTTTGGGCTAGAGGTCGCTAAAGTACCACGCAAAGAACGTGAAAAACGAGCGATGGAAGTGCTTGAACAAATGGGATTAGCAACTTTTGCTAAAAAATATCCTCATGAATTATCAGGAGGTATGCAACAACGTGTAGGGTTGGCCAGAGCATTGGCCCTCAATCCCTCTATACTTATTATGGATGAAGCCTTCTCCGCATTAGATCCATTAAAACGTCGAGAAATGCAGGATATGCTTTTACAACTACAAAAAGAACATCGTCGGACGATTATTTTTGTATCTCACGATATTGAAGAAGCACTACGTATTGGTTCACGAATCGCCATTATGCAAGATGGCCGCTTAGTTCAAACAGGTACACCGCAGCAACTAATTACTAACCCTGCTAATGAGTATGTGCGTAGTTTCTTTGATACCATTGATACTACTCGCTTTATTAAAGCAATAGATATTGCTGTTCCATTACCTCCTGAACAACCCACCCCTTTAGAATCAATTGCTGCTGATACTTTATTATCAGATGTTATAGAAAACTTAGTTATGAATAAAAAAGCATTATTGGTTGTTGATGAACAAAATAAACATTGTGGCTTTATTTCTGAAGCACAAGTATTAAGTGCATTATATGGGGCCAACAATGATCATTAAGTTTGATTTGGGCGATGCCATTGAACGCGGTGTCGACTTTTTACAAAATAACTGTGGTGCTTTCTTTAATACTGTTGGAGATAGCCTAGAGTATCTTGGTAAAACTATTGAAGCCTTTTTGCTTATTATTCCACCTTGGCTAGTTATTGCTGTTTTTGTGGGATTAGCATTTTGGCGAATTAGCTATCGTTTTGCTATCTTTACTGCACTTGCTTTATTACTTATTCTCTATGGCTTTGCTAATGGCTTTTGGGAGTTATCGTTACTCGCCATTTGGTTATCTGTACTGAGTATATGGCGTAATAGAGTTACTTATATTATTTCTGCCATTTCTTACTTATATTTACCTTATCTTCTTTATGAATTAGGCAAACCTGTAGGATACTGGGATGCAACCATGATCACCTTAGGTCTGGTATTAAGTTCTACCCTTATTAGCCTTATTATTGGTATTCCATTAGGTATCTGCATGGCTAAAAGTCGTTATGTAGAGTATGTGGTACGCCCTATTCTCGACTTAATGCAAACTATGCCTGCATTTGTTTATTTAATACCCGTTACCATGTTATTCAGTATTGGTTATAGTGTAGGTATTATTGCCACCATTATTTTTGCTATGCCTCCTGCTGTACGACTGACCCACTTAGGAATAAGACAAGTTAATAGAGAACTATTAGAAGCTGGTCGTTCTTTTGGCTGTACCTATTGGCAGCTTTTATTTAAAGTGCAACTACCCAATGCCATGCCATCTATTATGACAGGTGTGAATCAATGTTTAATGATGTCACTCTCTATGGTTATCATTGCTTCTATGGTAGGCGTTGAAGGGTTAGGACAATTAGTTAATGGCAGTTTAAATACGCTTAACATCAGTTTAGGATTTAAGAGTGGTTTAGCCGTTGTTCTTTTAGCGGTAGTACTTGATCGCATTACAGAAAGCTTTGGTCGTTCACAATTAGATAAACGTAAGAGTCGTATTGAGTGGATTAAAGAACGCCTACATAACTTACAAGAAAATCAACTTAATTTATAACCATAAAAAACCCTTTAGTATTCTTATTAAAGGGTTTTTTATTAAACAACTATGTTAGATCATGGCGTAATTGCAATTTTCATTACACCATCACGTTGATTAGCAAATAGATCATAAGCTTCTTCAATTTGATCTAGTTTATAGTGATGAGTTACTAATGGTTTAAGGTCAACGCGGCCTGATGCAACTACTTCCATCAAACGACGCATACGTTCTTTACCACCTGGGCAAAGACCACTCACAATATCAATATCACCTAACCCTGCCGCATAAGCATCTAAAGGTATCTTAAGATCACTAGAATAAACACCTAAACTAGAGAACTTACCACCAGGACGCAATGAACGTAAGCAAGACTCAAAAGTACCTTGAGTTCCTAGTGCTTCAATAGCTACATCCACACCACGACCATCTGTTAACGCCATGATTTGTTGTACTGGATCGCCTTTCTTAAAGTCAATTACATGACTTGCACCAAGCTTTCTAGCCACATCCATACGTGCTGCTACAGTATCCACACCAATAATAGTCGTTGCACCTAGTAACTTAGCACCAGCTACAGCACATAATCCGATAGGGCCTAATGCAAAAACTACAACTGTATCACCAATTTTAACACCACCACGCTCAGCACCTGAGAAGCCTGTGGACATAATATCTGGACACATCAATACTTCTTCATCTGATAAACCATCAGGAATAACACAAAGGTTAGCTTGAGCATCATTCACTAAAATATATTCTGCTTGTGAGCCATCAATGGTATTACCAAACTTCCAACCACCCATATGCTTGAAGCCATGTTTAGTACCTGGACCATCTTGTGAGCTACAACCACACATACAAGCATTACTGTGACCACTTGGCGTAATAGCGCCAGCAATAACACGTTGCCCTTCTTTAAATCCTGTAACTTGACTACCTAACTTCTCAATAATACCAACAGGCTCATGACCAATTGTAAGACCTTTCGCAACTGGGTATTCACCTTTAAGGATATGAACATCTGTACCACAAATAGTTGTTGTTGTAATTCGCACCAATGCATCTAAAGGACCTACTTCTGGAATTGGTTTATCTTCTAAGACGATGCGATTTTTTTCTACAAAAACAGCAGCTTTCATTTTTGGCATTGTTTGACTCCTGTATTAATTGTTGTCACTAAATACTCTAGTAACTTAATTGCTCTCCATAAGAATTATTTTTTATTCTATAGAGAGATCCAATTCAGAATAGGACATTATGTCACAACAATCAACCTTAGTAAGTCAATATAAAGTCATTAAATTATGACAATTTTAGTAATGACATGCCTGCTACTAATAACGCAATCCCTAACCAGCCATGTATCTTTAATCGTTGTTTAAAAAGAATCCAACCTAAAGTTACTGTCGCTAAAATACCAAAACTACCCCAAATTGCATAAGCCACAGATAAATCGATACCTTTAACAGCTTGTGCTAATGAAGAAAAAGCAGCCAAAATACATAGAATACCTACAATACCCCATATTTTTTTAGTAAAGCCATCAGAGTATTTAATTAATACATTAGCAATTACCTCTAGCACAATAGCTAAAATTAAAAAAGCTACATGCCACCATGCAAGATCTCTCATATAGCCTCCGTGCTATCATATTGCTTTACTTCTTTTGAACTATGAACACCTAGTTTGATAAGTAAAATGCCTGAAACTAACAAGCCTAAACCCAATATTTTATAAGCATTCAAATACTCATTAAATAATGCCACACTTATGGTTGTGATTAGAACAATACCAATTCCTTCCCACAATGCATACGCTACACCTAAGGGTATTTTTCTTACAGCCAATGATAGTAAATAAAAAGAACCACCAATCATTATGTACATTACTAAATGACCTAACATGGGGTAGTTTATACTGGCTAGTTTCATAGCTACTAACCCAATAATCTCGCAGCCAATAGCTGCCAATAAATAAATCCAAGAACGCATTATTATTATCCTTATATACCTAAATCATAGGCATATAAAATCAATATAGAAAAACTACTATTGAGGTTTGTT
>JBEBWU010000241.1:0-4607 GCA_040391985.1 Entomomonas sp.
AGCCTGATAGGTATCTGATAAAGCGAGCGTTAGTTGAGGTTCTAAGCCACTGGCTAGTTGATAAGCCATTCGATTAAGCTGATCAGATGCATTAAAAACGTTTTCAGCATAACTCAGTAATTTTTTTCCAGCTTCAGTTAATGTGGGATGGCGATTTTGTCGATCAAATAAAGTAACTCCTAAATCAATTTCTAATTTAGCAATTGCTTCACTGATAGTTGATTGGCTTTTCCCCAATTTTCTGGCAGCAGCACTAAATGAGCCCAGTGCAGCAGCTTGTGTAAAAGCTTCTAATAATTCTAACGAAAAATACATATCGGTTTTCCCGATGAAAACTAACTTAATCTTATTATATATCCGATTATAATTGTCTGCATATTTATTAATACAGTATTAGGTTTTATATGAGTTCCGTTGTTTATGATCCAACTAAAAGAAGTGGTAAAGAAAGAGCTTTTCATGCCCTTTGCTTTGAGGTAGTAGCTACTATAATTATCGCCCCTATTGCCGCTTGGATAATGGGGTTCTCCATTATTAAGATGGGAATGTTATCACTGATCTTTGCCACTATCGCTTCATTATGTAATGTGGTATTTAATTTTTTATTTGATTTGGCACAGCGTCGTATGTGTTTTAAACGTACTGTAAAAGTTCGTATATTACATGCTGTATTATTTGAATTGTGTTTAATAGGTATTTTAGTACCAGTGGCAGCATGGTGGTTATCGGTTGGTTTTATTGAGGCCTTTTTACTTGATATAGGGTTTATTTTGTTCTTTTTACCTTATACCGTTATATTTAATTATGTTTATGATGTTATTCGCGAACGTTTATTTACTAGAAGAATGGTAAAGTGTGGAATTACTATAGAGGGATTACCTTAAATAAGACTAACAGGTTAAATACAAAATAGTTAAACAGAGTAAAATCCTTAACTGAAGTTTTTAAGTTGAGGATTTTTATTATGTCTTGTAAACAATTAACAAAAGAAGATTTAGCTAATTTATCTACTCGTTTAGAAAAAGTTATCTTTGGTATGGGATGTTTTTGGGGAGTAGAACGATTATTCTGGCAACAAGAAGGTGTTTTAGGGACTGCTGTTGGTTATGCAGGTGGACATACTGTAAATCCTACTTATGAAGAAGTTTGTAGAGGTAATACAGAACATGCCGAGGTTGTATTAGTAGTTTATGATCCTGAAGTGATTTCTTTTGATGAATTATTAAAAATATTTTGGGAAAATCATGACCCTACCCAAGGTATGCGCCAAGGTAATGATCTTGGTAGTCAATATCGCTCAGTTATTTATTGTACTTCTGAAGAGCAATTACAAAAAGCTTTTGCAAGTAAACAAGCTTATCAACAACAGCTTAGTTTAAAAGGCTTTCGAACTATTACCACGGAAATTAAAGAGTCACCTGAATTTTATTTTGCAGAAGAATACCATCAGCGATATTTACAAAAAAATCCAAATGGTTATTGTGGATTAAAGGGAACAGGTGTGGAATGTGTATCTTAATTTGTGAGAGCAATATTATAGGTAACAGTTAATGTGAGAAAAGGTAACAATCATTGAATATAAATAATTAGAGTTTCCTTAATAAACCTTTAACTGATTGATATATATCAATATCTATTTTTTGGCACAGTTTGTGCTTAATATAATTACAAGAAAAACAATAACAGAGTGATAATATGAAAATTAGTTTAGCGGTTAAATAAGAATAATAAAACGCATCATTAAAATAAGAATTATAAAAGCAGTATCAATGAGAAAGGGGGCTAAGCCCCCTTTAGTATTTTTGCTATTTCTATTTTTAACTATAAATCAGTTAATAAGACCATCAGTATATAAAAATATAATAGACATATTCTGGTAATTACATAGTTATATGGAGTAATTACCAGAGATATAGCAAGGATTAAACCTTAGCGCGTGCTTTGTATTCGTTAGTACGTGTATCGATTTCGATATAGTCACCGATTTCACAGAACTCAGATACTTTTAATTCATAGCCAGTGTTTAGACGAGCTACTTTCATTACTTTACCTGATGTATCACCACGTACTGCTGGTTCAGTGTAAGCGATTTGGCGAACGATTGTAGTTGGTAGTTCAACAGAGATTACACGACCATCATAAAATACGGCTTCACAAACGTCTTGGATGCCATCTTCAATAAAATGAACAGCATCCCCTAAATCATCTGCTTCTACTTCGTATTGATTGTATTCATTGTCCATAAATACAAAGTTAGGGTCAGCAAAGTATGAATAAGTTACTTCTTTACGTTCTAGAATGATAGGTTCTAATTTATCATCTGCTTTGTAAACAGTTTCGGTAACAGCACCTGTTAAAATGTTTTTTAACTTCATTTTTACAACAGCAGCATTGCGGCCTGATTTATTAAATTCAGTTTTTTGCACAACCCATGGTGCATCATTAATATTCATTACTTGGCCAGCACGAAATTCTTGAGCGGTTTTCATTAGGATATCCGTTAATTTATCTGATTAGTACTTTATATAAAATTTTAGAACTGCCTATGATAGCCAATTTTTATAAAGTTTGGCTAGTTTTGTGATCAAATCTGTAACAGTTTTTTGCTTTTTTACCCAATTTACTGCATGTTTTTGTAGTTTTGGGAGGTATTGTTGATAATTTAACCAGTTATCAGCTAGATTCTGTTGTTTATTCCAAGCTAACCACCAATCAATAGTGGCTTGTTTTTCATTATCGGATAAATCTGTTAAATAATAATCAAGAAAAGCTTGTAGTTTTGTTAAATGAGCATTGTCTTGTTGTGGATAGATATGCCACAGCATAGGTTTACCTGCATACTGTGCCCTAACAAATGAGTCTTCGCCCCTAATAAGGTTGTAATCAGTACACCAGAGTAATTTATCAAAATCTTGTTGATTTACAAAAGGGATGATTTGGATGGTTAAAGAGCCTTTGTGGTATTGGTAACCAGCTACTAATAATGAACTATCGATATTTAAATAATCTGCAAGATTATTTAATAATGGTGTTTGTGGAATTAGTAAGTGATATTGTTTATTACCCTTTTGTAAAATATCTAGCCACTCGGATAGTGCATGATTAGCATAACTGAATAGTAATATTAAATAGTGGTCTGGTTGTTTTATAACACCTAATTGGCTTAAAAATTGTTGTTGATGGTTTGGGTTATTTTGAAAGTATTCTGCTTGTTCAAGTAGATTCCTTTCTCTGATAATACCACCTGTTTCTTCTAACCCTGTAAAAAAGAAATATTTATTAAGGTTATTTGATTGAAGAGAAGGTAAGGCATGAAAATCTATAGACCATTTTTCATAGGTTAGATATTCTAAATTCAACCATAAAATAGCTTTGTTAGCTGTTTGCATGGCTTGTTGATAAGCTGTTGGAATATTACAGGCAAAGGCTTCTATTACAATATCGGCAGATTCAACAGGTTGCCATTGATTGCTCCAATACCTAATCTCAACATCAGCTATTGTTTGTTCTGTTAATTGTGGGTTTATAAGATGGCAAAGTTTTTGGAAACTATTGAGATCATCCACCCATAATCTTACTTGCTGATTTTGTTCATGGGTAAGCTGTCTAGCTAACCGCCAACAAACACCAATATCACCATAGTTATCAATGACACTGCAAAAAATATCCCATTTAGTGTTAGTAGGGAACTTATCCATTAAGCAATACGTTGAAATTTTAAATCCCAAACACCATGTCCTAAACGTTCACCGCGTGTTTCAAATTTAGTTTTGGGTCGTTCTTCTGGTCGAGGAACATAGGAATTGTCTGTTGCTAGATTTTTATAACCTTGTGCTATTTGCATTACTTCTAACATATGTTCTGCATAGGGTTGCCAATCAGTTGCCATATGAAAAATACCACCAACTTTAAGTTTACTTCTTACTAGTTGGGCAAATTCAGGTTGTACAATACGGCGTTTATGGTGGCGTTTTTTATGCCAAGGATCAGGGAAAAAGAGTAATAGGCGATCTAGGCTATTGTCAGTAATGCAATTATTTAACACTTCAATAGCATCACAGTTAAAGACTCGAACATTATTGAGTTGTTTATCTTGTAGTATAGTGATTAAAGCACCTACCCCAGGTTTATGTACTTCGATGCCAATAAAGTCTTGCTCAGGGGCTTGTTCTGCCATTGTGCAGAGAGACTGTCCCATGCCAAAACCAATTTCTAAAGTAACGGGTGCTGTTCTTTTAAAGATTTGTTGGTAATCTAAGAGTCCTTGTTCTAACTCTAGCCCAAAATCTTGCCAGCCTGTTTCAATAGCTTGTTTCTGCCCTTGAGTCATACGGCCTGCGCGTATTACAAAGCTTTTAATAGTACGAAGTGGTGTAGTTGTTTCTGTCATAAAAATTACTAAAGTAGGGAACTATAATATTAGGCGGGTATTTTATAGTATAAAAATGGAAACGCTACTTTTTTAAATTATTATCTCAGAAAAGGATTCCCTAGAATAATTAAAAGGCTAGATAACTAGCCTTTTAGGAGGGTTAAAACTAGACTTTAAACAGTTACTTTCGAGCAACGAGTCCAAGTACTAGTGTTACTACAAAAACTACTAAGAA
>JBEBWU010000242.1:0-4606 GCA_040391985.1 Entomomonas sp.
TAGCAGATGATGCAACATTGGTGGCTAGGCCATTGAAGGATTTATCAGGTGGGCTTTATGCGAGCCCTGCCTATTTAAAAAAGCATGGTACTCCTCAAACACCACAAGATCTTGAAAATCATATAGGTATTCATTTAACCAATTCATTAGGTGAGATCCAAAATTGGCAATTAAGATGTGGTAAAGAAGTATGGCAAGGAATACCACAGGGGCCAGTGACTACAAACTCTATTGAAATGGTTAGATTATTAGCCACTCAAGGAATTGGTATTATTTCTATTACTTCAACCTTAGTGCAACAATATGTGGAGGAAGGAAAGCTAGTTCATTTGTTAGCCGATTGGGAAATGCCTACGGTTACAATGTGGGCGATTACTTCAGGAAGAAAGTTATTGCCAATGAAGATACAAGTATTTTTAAAGGAATTAAAACAGGCATTGATATGAATAATTTTATGGAAGAGTTATTTGCTAGTTTACAGGAACGTAGTCGACCAGAAGATATTTGGTTAAAATTAAAAAAAGTTTTAGTAGAACAATGTACTGAAGATGAAAGAGAGTTTATTTACAATATACAAAGCATAGTAGCTAGTCAAACTTATCAACACAGTTATATGCAAACTACTTTTCAAAAGCCTGTGGCTCCGTTTAAACAAATATATAAGGCTCAAGAGCTATTTACGACCTCTTTTAAAATAAAAGTTGCTGATGATTATAATGTGACAGCAATAAATGAGTTACTTGATTTACTATCTAAAGAGATTAATAAAGTAAGAGAAAAAAATAATTTTGTTACTGACCGGTTAACAAAAGAAGAGCGTAAACAAACATTTTCTCAAGAAGTTTCTAAACGCCGTTATAATAAATTATTTAGATTTTTAAAAAGATTTGAAAAGAAACTAATTACTTATAAATTAGAGCTTAGAAAATATCAAGCAATGCGTGTAGCTAAGTCTAGACTAGCTACTTTTATTGACTGGAATGATTTTAAAGAGTCCCCTGAAGCGTCTTATTTTGTGGCTTATTTTTCAGCTCGAATGAATAGGAGAAGCGAGTTTACTAACCAATCTCAAAATAGGCCTTATGATGAGGTGGCTGCATGGTTATTAGATAGATTCAAAAAAAATCCATGCCAACAAGGTTGGAAAATCATTGCTCAAGTAATGCCTGATGAAGAGATTGTTAGTAATCTAACAGCAGAAAATAAAGCATTATTATTTAGTCAATATCTTACTTTATTATATGATGTGGCAGATTTATTAAAAATTACATGGGAAAAAAGTAAATTTAATAGAGCTTCTATGATAGTTAAAGCAGGAGATGACTCTACAACGTGGAATGCACTTGCTGGTGATTGGAATAGATTAAGAGAGGGTTGGCTTGCTCTAGTAAAAGTTTTAGGTATGACAGATATATATGAGCAATTTTGTATTGGAAAAGTAATGCGTTTAATGGCAGCAGATGTTGCCTACTGGCATCGAATGACTGGTGGTACTATTGAACCTGATACACTAGTTTGGGCTGAGTTACCAGCACCGTGGGAAGTGCTAATGGGTGAAGAAACATGTGAAAAAGCTTTGGTCATAAAAACTTGTGAAATCCACGGTGTTGATGCAATTGAAAAAGGATGGATTGAGCCTAAGCAAAATAGGGAGATAGTTCCTTTTACTTTGACACCTGAATTAGTACATGGTGTTGTAGTTAATAATCCTGATCTAGCTTTTATATTTAGAAAATTAGGTATGTTTTCTGGTAAATGATTGACAATAAAATTAAATATAAGATAATAAATTCAGCTCTGAAATAGCTCAGTGGTAGAGCAGCCGGCTCTGGTCCGGCTGGACACAGGTTCGAGCCCTGTTTTCAGAGCCCTATCGTCTTTCTGGTATAAACTCTCGAATAATGCCTTTCTCTTTAAATTGCTTTTCAATGGATTGTTGTACACGAGCAGCTTCTGTTTTATCAATAAAAGGTCCAACAAATACTCGGTGAATATTGCCAGAGCTACGAGTAGAGGCATTATAGTTAGCTTTACGTAGCTTTTCAGTAAAAGCTTCAGCATTTTGTAAATTAGAGACAGCAACTACTTGGATAACCCATGTAGATGTTATACCTTGAGCATTAGGTTTTGAAGCAACAGGTTTAGTAGATGTTGTTGCTGTGCTAGTAGTGCTGTTGTTACTATTGGTTTGTGTTGTAGTTGTAGTAGGTTCAGTGGTAGTAACAGGTGCAGTAGAAGTAGCAGTAGTGTTACTATCAGCTATAGGTTGTTCAGGTTGCACTGGTTCGCTAGGTGTTGTAATAGGTTCAGAGGTAGTAGTTACTATCTCTGGAGTAGCTTGTGTAGCAGGTTGTTCTGGCTTGGTAGGTTCTAAAGGTACAGTTACTACTGTTTCAGGTAGTTTCTCACCTTTATTATTAAAAATCATTGGTAAGAACACCACTGCTAATACAATAAGTACCACAGCGCCAATTAAACGTTGCTTAAGATTACCATCAAAAATAGACATATTATTTCCTATTTAAACTTTCTAACCAGAGTAATCCTTCCGCTACTACATAAAATGAGCCGAAAACAAGGATTTCGTCATCTGCTGTTACTTTATCTGCTTGTAAGAGTAAAGCCTTCTCTATAGAGGTGCAAGTAGTAACTTGTTGCTGTTTTTGTACAAGCATAGCCGCTAGTTGTTCAGCTGTATTAGAGCGAGGTGTATCTAAAGGGGCAACTGCCCAATCTTCAATTAGAGATAGTAATGGGGTAATTACACCCTCTAAATCTTTATCAGCTAATAAGCCAAATACAGCATAACGTTTGCCTTTAACAGGGTGTTGTTGTAAATAGTTGGCTAAAAACTCAGCAGCATGAGGGTTGTGGCCTACATCAAATAACAGTTTAATGGTTTTATCTTGATAGTTAAGTTGATATTGATCTAAACGACCAGTCACTTTTACTTGTTGTAAGGTCTTAATGATCGTTTGTGGATGCCATGGTAAGCCTAATAATGCAAAAACCTGCACAGCCACAGAGGCATTAGTCATTGGTAAATGGAGTAAAGGAATATTGGTTAAGGTTAATAAGTTACCTTGTTTATCTTTACCTTGCCATTGCCAATGGTCTTGTTCAATAATTAAGTTAAACTCTCTATCTCTAATATAAAGAGGCGTGCCTTTTGCTGTTGCTTGCTCGATAAGTGTCGTTGGTGGATTGTTATCACCACAAACAGCAGGGCTATTTTTTCTAAAAATACCTGCCTTTTCAAAGGCTACAGATTCACGAGTATTACCTAGCCACTCTTGATGATCAATTCCAATGCTAGTAACAACAGCAATATCTGCATCTATTAAATTTACTGCATCTAAACGGCCACCTAATCCTACTTCTAATACCACAGTGTCTAGATTGGCTTGTTCAAATAATAAAAAAGCCGCTAGTGTGCCAAATTCAAAATAGGTTAGTGATATATCACCTCTAGCTTTTTCAATAGCAGAGAACGCATCACAAAGCATTGCTTCAGTTACAGGTTGCTGATTAATAGTAACCCGTTCTTGGTAGTGTAGGAGATGAGGTGAGGTATAAAGTCCAACCTTTAACCCTTGGCTTTCTAGTAAAGCAGTAATAAATGCACAGGTAGAACCTTTACCATTAGTTCCAGTGACAGTAATGACAAGAGGAGCAGGGCGAGTTAGCTGGAGTTTTTGGGCAACTTGCTGGAGGCGATCCAGCCCCATATCAATGGAGCTGGGATGCAGTTGTTCAAGATAAGCTAACCATTCGTTAAGGTTATGCTTAATCATTCTTTGGTAGGTTCTACTACTTCATCAATCGTAGGGATTTCTGCATGGGCAACAGGCACAAATGTGATTTCAGAAGTAACAGTAGGTGATGGTAAACCTTGTAATTGAGCTAATATTTTAGCTAAACGCTCACGTAACTCATTACGTTTGATAATTAGATCAATTGAACCATGTTTTAGTAAGAATTCACTACGTTGGAATCCTTCTGGTAATTTTTCACGTACAGTTTGCTCAATCACACGAGGTCCAGCAAAGCCAATTAAGGCATTAGGCTCAGCAACAATTACATCACCCAGCATAGCTAAACTAGCAGAAACACCACCATAGATAGGATCAGTTAATACTGAGATATAAGGTAAACCTAATTCACGCATACGGGCAAGTACAGCAGAAGTTTTAGCCATTTGCATTAATGAAAGAAGGGCTTCTTGCATACGTGCCCCACCTGATGCTGAGAAGCAAACAAATGGACAACCTTTTTCAATAGCAACATTAGCTGCTTGTACAAACTTCTCACCAACAACACTGCCCATTGAACCGCCCATAAAGCTAAATTCAAAAGCGCAGGCAACAATAGGGTTATTAAGTAAAGTACCGCACATGGCTACTAGTGCATCATTTTCACCAGTTTCTTTTTGAGCAGCTGCTAAACGGTCTTTATATTTCTTAGAATCTTTAAATTTTAGTCTATCAACAGGTTCTAGGTCTTTAGCAATTTCTTCACGACCTTCTGCATCTAAGAAAATATCTAAGCGTTTCCGTGCTTTAATACGCATGTGGTGTCCACATTTAGGGCATACGTCCAAGTTTTT
>JBEBWU010000243.1:0-4602 GCA_040391985.1 Entomomonas sp.
TATTTTCCTTTTGCTTTATAAGAACTATTATTGATTCATCTTTAATAGCTCTTCGAATTTCTGCTGGTGTTAATTTAAATTCCTTAGCTGCTTGATTAATAGGTATCCAAGGGTGACTTTTAATTAAAGTAGAATTAAATAGGATATTTCTATACGTTAATTGTTTTCTCCAAAATTTCTTTATGTATTTCTCTATAAGTCTTCTAAATATAAGAAAATTATCATTTGGGAATTTTTTATAAAAGTATTGATAAAACTTATTAAATACTAGCTTTTCTAATTTGTTTTCTAATCTATATTGTTTATCTAGTTCATTTAGCTGTTCAACTAACTCCCAAAATCCAGAAGTACCTTGCATAAAAAAATCTGCAAAGGCTGTAATATTTTCTCTTAATAGGTTTATTGTAGAATTGGCACGTTTGTTAGATTTTCTTCTTTCTAATATAGCTATTGGTAACCAACGCGACATAAATAGGTAATATTCAGTTCTCTCTGTAATGGTAAATTTAAGATAGGCTTCCGGAGTTTGCTGTGTTGAACTTATTGAATCTAAATCAATATCAAACAAATATTGTTGTAATAAATACACACTACTAGGAATATCCTCTACTGGTTGGTTGGCTAATACCATGCCACATGGGCATTTTCCTAATAGGCTTGCATTGTATTTAATAGGTTCTTTACAGGTAGGACAAATATCTTTTAACCATACTTTATGTTTTAAACAGGTAAATGCTGTTTTCATTTGCCAGTTTATTCGGAAATAGTTATTTTCCTTAAGGCATAATGGGCAATACTGAACATTATTTAAGTTTAAATTATCAGCAGAATAGTTACAGACTTTATTAACTTCATTTGCCTGATTAAAACCTGTCCAAGATAAACTCTTTAATAGGTTATACGCTTCTATATGAGAAAGCATTCTGCTGTAAGTGATTAGCCCCTCAATAGTCACTAGCCATTTATAGGTTTTATAACCATTAAGCTCTGCTAATCTGATCAGATAACCCATTGGTGATTCATCTTGATAACATTTCGGTCTAATAATGGGCTTTAAAATACTAAGTTTATAGTGCTTAGCTATTTTTCCCATATACCTTCCCTAGTTTTTAATATTGCTTGTTTATGGAAAGGCATATCTCTTTTATCCAGCTTTTGCCATTTAAATTTATGATTAAAGGGGTTAAGCTCCTCCTGTCCTTGTACCCAAATACGCTCTATAAATGCTTGCTCAAGACAATCTTTTGTTATACCTAATAGGTTTTTATTAATGGCTATTTCAAATGCCCCTAATAATAGTTTTACCATATAATCTATAATGCCATTAGTAGCAAAGTAGATTCTTTTAATTAAATCACTATCATTTAAATCTATCGGTTCTAGCATATTGAGTTTTTCTTGTAGTTTTACTAATACCCCTACAAAATTTTGTTGATCATCTGGCAACACAAAAGGTTTTAGATCTATTTTTTGGCTAAAACGTCTTCTTAGTTGCTCATTAACCTGTAGTAATTGCTCACTTCTATTTAATCCCATCAATACAGTGGATATTTTTGTATTATCTATTAATGCCTTTAACCAGTCTGATACTTGCAGAGGACTAGTTACTTTTCCCTGGTCAATAAAATGTTGGAGTTCATCAAAGATAACCAGTTTCACACCAAGTTTATTAAAAAAATCATGTATTCGATGCGTTTTATCAGTAGTAGATCCTTTATGAAACAATGGATCACCTAATTTAACTAATACTGTTTCAGCTAGATTTTTTACTGTTGGGAAGGCAGGAGTATCTATAACAAGTACAGATACTATTAATTGGTCTTCTAATTCTACTGCCGGAAAAGTTTTAGCTATTTGCTCTTTTAAAGTAGATTTTCCTGTTCCTGACTCTCCCACACAGATAAGATGTTGAGGAACGCCTACCGAACAATTCATTTCATAAGCATTTACTATAAGCTCATAGGCCTGTTGAAACTGTGGGTGGATAATGACCGACTGTTTAATATCTGCAATGGTTTTATGTATTAAAGATTTATTCATTATTTTGCTCCTGTTTTCCATTAGAAGTGATTACCTCAAAATTAGGTATATCAGATAGATCAAGATCCATATCTAATGCTTTTTTATAATCTAATGGTTGAATTAGCTGACAGGCTTTTTCTAGCTGCTGTTTCTTTAAACGAGCAACTTTGGTTTGTTCTCTAATAGATTTACTATTGGTTTTTTTAATTTGCTCTAATAGGTCAACCTTAGCAATTAGCAGGCTATCTTCATTAAGGTTCTTTTTACCTTGTTCTTTATAATTATCAAGAATCGCTTTATGTTGTCTGAAGCTTAAATCTCTTGCATATTCTTGATTGATACAAGGTATAGCAATATATTCATTATTATAAGTATCATGTGCCCATATAAAGCCTAAATTATCAAAATCTACTCGTATTAATACCTCTTTTATATCGCCATTGTTAATACGTATTAACCTAAGTTCTTTTGAGTTATAGCATAAATTTGCAAACTGAATGCCCTGATGATTAATCTTTCTCCTATATTGATGGCTAAGGATTAGATCTAAAGACTGAAGGCTCTCTGGAAGCAAAGGCTCTATGTGCTTGATGCCCTGTTGCCATTCATTGAAAGGGCTATTTTGTAGAAACTTATGAGTTGACTGACAATAAACATCTATCAGCCATTGATAGATATTTGCTTTTAATTCTTTTAAAGTCACACAAGCCTCTTTGACTGATTGGTAATCACCTCGTTGCCTGATATTTGAAAAGGTTGTACCCTTTAACTTATGGCAAACTTGATTATTTAAAGTGCCAAAAAATCTCTCTACACAGCCTTTGTAGTGAGCTTGTTGCTTAGGACAATACACTAGCTCCACATTTAATTCTGCACAAACTCTATGCAATTGTTCTGAATGAAACTCTAAACCGTTATCACAAATTAATGTATTGGGAATACCATAAGCAGGCCAATGATTTTTAATCGTAGGGTAGGTTTCATTTACCCAATCTTTAAACCATATAGCTTGTTTTAATGCCTTCATCACTGATAATATGGAAGGAGGCTCAAAATCTATTTCCATACCTAATGGCATACGTGATTTAACATCCAATAAACAAGTTAAGTAGGGCCTACCCTCAACAATGCCTGTTTCTTCATTAACCACCATGATATCTAAGGGTGTATGATCTACTTCTACCCTTTCTAGAATATGTTTTGTCGTAACTCCCCTACCTACACTTCTAAAGTAGTAATCAGCATTTTTACGGCCATAGCGAGCAGTTCTTACTTCATAGTCATCTAATTTATCAAGCATCCTATAAACAGTTGCTTGACTAGGTATATTTATCGGCTGAATAGTGTTGTTATTGTATTGTTTGATTCTATGTATTAATGAAACATAGGTATCACTTTTTGAGTTTTTTTCCCGACAAAGGTAAACATCATTAACCACCTCATTAAAGATTGCTTTAAAATCATCTTTAAATTTTCTATGACTATTAAACGACTGGTATCTACCTAGTGCTTTGAGGTCATAGTGAGCACCCTGCCACCTTTTCCACCACCGATAAACCGTAATCACTGAAGGTGGTGTTTGATCATCTATTTTTTTAGCTACTTTATTAATTATCTCTTCTAATCCCTTACGACAAGGATTTAAAAGTTTTCTTTCAGCCTCTTTAACATATTCATAACGGCGCAAAATAAATGATTGATGCTCTTTAGCTAGTGTTGCAATATCTACTTCTAACTGTTGTTTAGAAGGTTTTACCGCATGATGACCTTTAAGTTGTAGGGTAACCTCTCCTTTACTTAATAAAGATAAAAGCTGTTGCTTTGTTCGAGTGATAATAGCTAAATCTTTCTTACGTTCTAAATAACATACATTTTCCTCAGTGATTCTTATTATTTGATAGTGGTCTTGATCTAAAATCAGGTGCAGTCCTACATGCAAAGAGGTAACTTTCATGGTCATCTTCCTTTAAATAATCAATAATGGTGTCTTCTGAAAAAGGGTTATTAAGATCTGTTGAGATAAGACCTTGTGCTATAAAGGTATAAGGCTTATGGATAGAGCCAAGAAAGGTTATTAACTCTTTTAGATAGATAGGTTTTGCTCTTTGTTTAAGCCAATTTATTGTTTGTTCTACTTCATAGTTAGATAATAATTGTTGTTGATAACCCCTTAGAATTATTAGATTTCTTTCCCTAATGTGGTTTATTAATTCTTTATCAGTAATAACAATAAATCGATAACCTTCTCTAGTAAGTTGTATTGAGATATTGTTATAGAAACTCAATACTTCTAAATCTTGTAGTTTATTCTCTGGTTTTATTTCTACATAGACGATCTCACCCGTACCTAAAATAAGCTCAAAGTCTGGTGTATATCGTCTAACCTTATCAAAAAAAGGTATTTTAAAAGTTATAGGTTGTTCTCTAAAGCTTTTAACACCCCTAGAAAACTCAAATAGATAACATGCTCTACGCTCTAATTGTGACTCCCAAGCAACCATTCTTTTCATTTTAAAAGAAGGAAACTGCCCTCTTACTATACCTCTGGATCTAGTGATAGGTTCCCTAGCCCTAGTAGTA
>JBEBWU010000244.1:0-4596 GCA_040391985.1 Entomomonas sp.
GTTGATACATAGCAATTAATGAGTACTGGGCTAGAATATAATCTTGTTTTGCAGATTTTATATACCACTTTACAGCTTCAGGTTTGTTTTTTTCAGCTCCTTTACCTTGTTGGTACATAATGCCTACTAGATATTGAGCTACAACATCACCTTGTTTTGCTAATTGTTTAAAAGGAGCAAAGTTATCAGCATAAATGACTGAGGTAAAAGAAAGTAGCAGCAATATAAGGCAAGTATGTATCCAAGAGCGCATGCGTATAATTATTCCTAATTAATAAATTTACAGGCTATTGTATACAGCTATTATAAGAAGATCATCTTTAATATGAACTGTTTATGATAATTTAGGGAATATAAAGGAGAGGAGAGTATGTACAATAAGAGATTAAATAATTACGTGATTTAAATTAACCACGTAATTATTAAAAGGAAAGCTTAAATTATTTGAATATTTGAAGCTTGTGGACCTTTTGCGCCTTGAGTTGCAGTGAAGGAAACGCGTTGACCTTCAGTTAAGGTTTTGAAACCAGCGCTTTGAATTTCTGAGTAGTGGGCAAATAAATCTTTGCTGCCATCTTCTGGAGTAATAAAGCCGTAGCCTTTAGTTTCGTTAAACCATTTTACAATGCCAGTTTGCATCTTATGTATCCTATAGAACTTAAAAAATAATAGGGGATAGTTAAGCCCCCAGTAACACTAGGCGAGGATCAAGACTGAGATTGAGGATTCGGAAAATTGCTACTAGAAAGAAACAGATATACCAGAGGACAAACACAACCTTAAAACCGCTGTTTGATACTATGCGCGATAACGTTGAAAATAGCAAATGGTTTTTAAGTTTATTTTAAAAAAAGTTGATAAAACTATTAACTAATTATTTAAAAATAGACAATTATTTCCTTTTTGAATGAAAAATCATATAATAATTAGTTTTATAAGTTCTAAATAACTAACTTTCCCTTGAAATTTAATGACCTCAGTTAAAGCCTCTATACTTGGTATTATAGCCATCTTAATATGGAGTTGTTTCACAGCTCTTATCAGAACATTAACAGAAAGCTTTGGTGTAATAGCCGGTGCAGCCCTTATTTATACAATAGGTGCAATCACTTTATGTATATATAATAAGGGTATCCCCAATATCAGGAAATTTCCTAAAAGTTATTTATTAGGGTGTGGTATTTTATTTGTTATTTATGAGATCTTATTATCTATGGCTGTTGGCTTAGCAAGCAGTCGCCAGCAATCTATTGAAGTGAGTTTAATTAATTATTTGTGGCCTTGCCTTATTGTATTTCTGTCTTTATTTATTAATAAACAAAAGGTAAGTTTGCTATTTTGGCCAGGTATAGCCCTTTCATTTCTTGGAGTAGCTTGGTCTATATCAGGCGAAAGTGGTTTTAATATTTATAATTTAATTAATAATATAAAAACTGATCCTATTCCTTATTTACTTGCCTTTATAGCTGCTTTTTTATGGGGGCTATATTGTAATTTATCTAAACGTTTTAACAATGGTAATAATGGTGTTCCTTTATTTTTCATAGCTATTGCTGTAGTACTATGGATTAAATTTTTATTAGGTTCTGAGAAAATAGGGCAGGTTAATTTTTCTGCAATCGTTGAGCTCCTTTTAGTGGGTACTTTTATAGCAGTCGCTTATGCTTTTTGGGAAATAGGTATTCAAAAAGGTAACATGTTATTACTAGCTATATTATCTTATTTTACCCCTATAGCTTCAGTGCTGTTTTCAGCTATTTGGCTAGAAACACCACTTACCATATCATTCTGGTATGGTGTTATTATGGTGACTATAGGTTCTTTACTTTGTTGGCTGGCTACCAGAGTTACTAATAAAGTAACGGCCTCTTCGCATTAAACACATTACTTTGCTAAACTAAATAAAATCGTTTAAATAAAACCACTGAAATAACAAGATAAGGAAAAACTCTTATCTTAATAAGAGGTATGGTATGTCTTTTGATTATGATCTTTTTGTAATAGGTGCAGGTTCTGGTGGTGTGCGAGCTGCACGTTTTGCTGCTGGCTTTGGTGCAAAGGTAGCTGTTGCTGAGGAGCGTTACTTAGGAGGTACATGTGTTAACGTAGGCTGTGTACCTAAAAAGCTATTTGTTTATGCTGCACAATTTGAAGAAGAGTTTGAGTTAGCAAAAGGCTTTGGATGGCAGGTAAATAATCCTAATTTTAATTGGCAAACATTAGTTGAACATAAAAATAAAGAAATTGAACGCCTTAATGGTATTTATCGTAATTTATTAGTCAATAGTGGTGTTAGTTTAATAGAAGGGCATGCTCAATTAGTTAATGCCAATACAGTTAGTGTAGATGGAAAGGTTTATACTGCAAAAAATATTTTAATTGCAGTAGGTGGTTGGCCAAATGTACCTGATATCAAGGGTAAAGAGTATGCGATTAGCTCTAATGAAGCATTTTATCTAAAAGAGTTACCTAAACGCTGTACTATTGTTGGTGGTGGCTATATTGCTGTGGAATTTGCTTCTATTTTTAATGGGTTAGGGGTTGATACTACTTTAATATATCGTGGCGAGCTATTCTTAAAAGGTTTCGATGATGATATTCGTAAGCATTTAGCTGAAGAGTTAACTAAAAAAGGCATTGATTTAAAATTTAATACAGATATTAAGCAAATTGATAAACAAGCTGATAATAGTTTAATCACTACATTTAATAATGATAAAACTGCTACAACAGATTTAGTATTTTATGCTACAGGACGTCGTCCTAAATTAGATAATTTAGGCTTAGACAATACGAAAGTTACTTTAAATAGTAAAGGTTTTATCGATGTAGATAAATACTACACTACAGCTGAACCAAGTATTTTTGCAATTGGTGATGTTATTGGTCAAATTCAACTAACACCTGTTGCATTAGCACAAGGTATGGCAGTAGCACGACATCTTTTTCAACCTGAACAATATCGTTCAGTGGATTTAACACAGGTAGCTACTGCAATGTTTAGTTTACCAAACGTAGCTACCGTTGGTTTAACAGAACAACAAGCCATAGAGTCTGGTTATAATATTACTGTTTTTGAAAGTCATTTCCGTGCATTAAAACTGACATTAACAGAAAGTATGGAAAAAACTTATATGAAACTTGTGGTGGATAAAGAGTCAGATCGTGTTCTAGGTTGCCATATGATTGGTGAAGGAGCAGGGGATTTGATTCAAGGTCTAGCTATTGCTTTAAAAGCAGGAGCAACAAAGCAAGTATTTGATGAAACTATTGGTATTCATCCAACAGCTGCTGAAGAATTTGTAACCATGCGTACTCCACGAAGGCATGCTTGATAAGATTAGACAGATACATTATGCATACATAGTGTATCTGTTATTACTTCCTCTTAATGCATATTATCGTCATAAGTAAAGGTGGGTATACGCCAACTGTATTTAATAGCCAATAATCTTAATAACAAGCCGCCACTTAAACAAAGTAATGTGGCTGTATTGTCATTAACCTGAAAATGTAATAAAGCTAAATAAGCTACACCTGTACAAAGCGATACACTGGCATATAGTTCTTTTTGAAAAACTAACGGAACTTGATTACACAATACATCACGTAATACACCACCAGATACCCCTGTTAGCATCCCTGCAATTAATACAACCATTGTAGGACAGTTGAGCTCTCTAGCGATTGCACAACCGATCAGAGTAAAAGCTACTAAACCCAAACCATCTAATATTAAGAAAATAGTACGCAAATAATGTAGCCAGCGTGCCACAAAAG
Organism: Entomomonas sp.; assembly: GCA_040391985.1. Taxonomy (GTDB): domain Bacteria; phylum Pseudomonadota; class Gammaproteobacteria; order Pseudomonadales; family Pseudomonadaceae; genus Entomomonas. The sequence goes on from JBEBWU010000244.1 coordinate 3,781, forward strand.
TAGTAATAAGGGCTGCACCAATGGTGTAATATAAGAATTCAGGATGTTTGACCCAACCTAAAGGGTAATGTCCTAAAATGACATCTCGAACAGAACCACCGCCTAATGCAGTAACACAAGCAATAGTAACAACACCAAATAGATCCATACGTTGGCGACCTGCTGATAATGCACCCGTCACGGCCTCAGCAGTAATTGCGATCAAATAAATAACATGCAATAACATTAAATAGAACTCCAGAAACAGCGATAGAGAAACCATTGCTAAGCAATGTAACAATAATTTCTTTGCCGCTCCCGCTGTCCTTTTGCCTGAGAGTTTAGCAGTAATACTGCGTGCCCCTTCGGCGGGTCAGTTAAGACCTCTCTCCAGATCGGCTGATATTGACGCAGTTATTATTATCGTTAGATAAGGCCTGAGCGATTATGGGAGTATGCGCCTTCGGCGGGAATAATGAAAATTCCTCTCTCCTACGTCTTATAGGAACAAGATTATATCGAATAACTTTAAAATATGTAAGCTAATAAGCTAATAAAGTAATTTTTTAATTATTGGTTAAATAAAACTAACTCATCTACTTTTTCATAAGGTGGGTTTATATCATCACTCACTTGATAAATAATGGTTTTAGTTGCTAAATCTATATTAGCTCTTATATATTTAAAGCCATAACCTAAGCCTGATATCTGCCATAAAAACTGTTCTGGACCTGCATCTACTATTAATTGATAGAAAAAGCCTAACTCATCATCAGGTACACGTTTTATAAAACCCATACAAGCAGGAGATAATGATAAATATCCTGTTAAATCAGT
>JBEBWU010000245.1:0-4593 GCA_040391985.1 Entomomonas sp.
TGCTTTAAGATCAGCTTGATAGTTATCATTTTGATATTGTAGGTTTGCTAGTAATGTACTTAGATCAACAGGAGGAGGGGATTCTAGTGGATACAACTGCTGCCAAGGAAAATGTTGGTAGTCAATAGTAGCTTTAGCTTGTAGATCAGGCTGAAAATTAGCTTGGCCAGTGATTTTTATAAACTGTTGTTCTGAGGTGTTGAGAGTAAGTGTTTGTAACTCTACTTTTTTATCTGTTAAAAGGCTCTGTAAGGTTAAGTTTACAGGGGTTGTCTGTCCTGCTAATGTTGCATGACTTGCGATATTAAATCCTTTTGCTAAATCACCTTTGGCAGTTAGGTTTAATTGCTTAATAGTTAAGCTTTTTGGTAAGTCTGCAGCATTATCAGGAAAGAAGTCATTAATATTTACTGTTATATCAGCAGGTAAATCTTTTTCTAAAACATGTGCAGAACCATTGATATTGGCTTGTAGATAGCCACTACTTTCAATGGTTAAATTTAATTGTTTCTGTAATTCACCTTGTGCATTAAGTTTAACTAACCAAGGTGTTTCAAGTAGTTGGTCAAGCTTTACTTGCCCCATAATATTTAATGGCCAATTGTCAGCTAATTGAATATTACCTTGTAATGCTACATTAGCTTTTACTTGAGCACTATATAATGTTAATGATTCAAAACTTGCATTAGCATTTTGCCAATGGGTATTGGTTAATAAGGTTTGGCTAATGATTTCTTGGTTATTAAGTATTAACTTATCCAGTTGAATAGTTTTAATATCAATGCTGACAGGTAAACTAATGGTAGGTAATTGTATGGGATCATCGCTGGTTGACTCATCAGCGGTAGTGTCTTTATTTTCTAGTAATTCAATATTTAATTGTTCAACACTAAGTTTATCAATACAGATATTAGCTTTAACCAGACAGCTAGCATACCAATCAAGAATAGGGTGGTTAATAGTGACTTTAATACCATCATTTTGCCAAACCAATTCTTCTGCTGACCAGCCACCACTTAATGTTCCTTGAGGGTTGGTAACTGTTAAACCAGGTACAATATTAAGTAAGTAGCGGCTACCTGTCTCAGTTTTTACAGAAAACGACAGGGCAGCAATAAGTAATAGGATTAAAATAACTAGAATGATAAGAAAGTATTTTGCTATTTTAAGTGTTAACTTCATAATTCAGGCCCCATAGAGAAGTGGAGTCTAACAGAGTTATCTTCAACACCGTGTGCAATATCCACTCGAATAGGGCCAACAGGCGATACCCAACGTATACCGACACCTACCCCTGTTTTAAGACCCATTGCCCACGAATCGCCTGCATTACCTTTATCGATAAAAGTGGCTGCTCGCCATTTCTCGGCAAATTGGTATTGATATTCCATACTACCAGCAATCATATAGCGGCCACCTATTTTTTTGCGGTCATCATCTCTGGGGGAGAGTGTTTGGTAGTCATAACCACGTACACTTTGGTCACCACCTGCATAGAAACGTAATGAGGGCGGTATTTTTTCATAGTTTGGGCTATCGATTCCGCCTACTTCAATGCGGCTTAAAAAGCGATGCTTATCAGCGAAGGTATAAAGGCCTTTTGCTGAACCAGTGTAACGAATAAAATCAGCAGCAGATAAAATACCTTCTTTGCCGCCACTCAGACCAAACTGCAATCGATAACCTTTAGAGGGATCGATACTATTATCAGACCTTAGATAAGAGTAGTTAAAGCCAGGCATTAGAAACATACGAGTAGCATCTTCTTCGCCTACTTTATAGGTTTCATTTTGCCAACGCAAAAATAGTGTACGCATCCAACCACTATCAAGTTTTTTATTACGCTCGACACCTAAGGTTAATAAGGTGCTTTCAGTGTCCACAATATCTTCATGTTGTAAACCAGCAGTAAAACGTACATTGTCAGTTAATGGGTCTTCCATTGGTATTTGATACCAAGTGGTAATATTTTGTCTAGGCCCTGAAATCTCTGTATTAAAACCTAGTTTGTGGCCTCGACTATTAATCCACGGGCGTTCCCAGCCAAATTGTGCCCTTGGCCCAATATCTGTAGAAAAGCCAAGTCCCATACTTAATACCCTTGATTTAGTTGCCTTAACTTGGGCTGTAACAGGCAGTTCTGTATGTTCTTTGTCAGTAGGGATAGCATCAATACGCACATCTTCAAAATAGCCACTGGACTGTAAGTTATTATTGAGTTCAGCAATTAGGTTTGAATTATAAGGAGTACCTTCTTTAAAGTTTACAAAGCGGTATAGTAAGTCTTCATCAAATGGATTATCTTCTTTACTGAAGGTAACTTTTCCTAGTGTTGCTCGAGGACCACTTTGGTATTTAATATTGATATCAGCTCTTTTTTCTTCTGGATTAATCAGTAGTTGATGCTGAGTAAATTCGCCAAAAAAGAAACCATAGTGTAAGGCTTGTGCTTTGATTTGTGACTTTGCGCCTTCATAGACGCCATGATTTAAAATAGCCCCTGCTGTTAAGTCTTTACCACTGGGTATTTTAAAATCTTCAAGTGTAGCCGCGTCACCTTGTATATCAATATTTACATTTCTTAAATAAACTGGATCACCTAATAAAACTTTTACTCTTAGTGTGGGGCGATTAGTTTTTTTACCTCTTACTCTGGTATGTACTTGAGTATCATAATAACCAAGTGCTTGAGTCGCTTCTATGGCTTGTTTTTTTACAACAGTTTGTAGACGTAGTAGGGTAGGCGTGTCTTGGTCTTCAAAAGTACCAATGTAGGCTTCAATATTATCTTTAATAGCTTTGTTTTCTGGTATGACCTCTGTACTCACTTGGTTAGCTACTAACACTGCTGAGTAGCTAACTAAAGTAAAAAGTAGGGTAGTGTGGAAACGCATATTGAAGTTAAACCAGTGTTAGTAGTACAAGTAGTTTATGATCTGTAGAAAACTACATTTAAGCATTGGATTAAAACAAAAAATAATATCAAAAGATATAGTACATTTTGTTATAGCAAATATTTAAGTTGATCCTAAACTCTTTATTTATAAATCAATTACCAATGTATTCACAGCCACTGGTACAAGTTTCTCTGATGCAAACTTTTGAGAGTTCAGGTAATAGCGGTTTTAGTTGTTGCCAGATCCAAATGGCTAAATTCTCACTGGTAGGATTTTCCAAACCTGCAATGTCATTAAGATAATTATGATCAAGTTGCTCATAAATAGGTTTAAAAATAGCCTTTATTTCAGCAAAGTCTTTTATCCAACCCATTTTAGGATCAACCTCACCTTGAACATAGAGGATGACTTTAAAGGAGTGCCCATGTAAACGACCACATTTATGTCCTGCTGGAACGTGGGGTAAAAGGTGAGCGGCTTCAAATGTAAATTCTTTAAATAATTCCAAGGTAGTTAACTCGCCAAGCTATTAAAAGCGATATTGTAACAAGGAGCTGTTATTAACTCTATGCTTTATATTGAAATATGAGTATATAGCAACAGCTATAAAGTAATAGATTCTGTTTTTAAAACAGAATCTATTAAAACTTAGAATTGATAAGTAGCTGCTACTCTAAAGCTTCTACCAGGTTCGCTATAGTAGTCATAAGGTTGTAGGGATGTAGGCATACCACTTGAATCAGGAATATTTAAAGCATTCCAATATTTTTTATCCATTAAGTTGAATACGCCAGCTTGTAAACGCAGTCCTTTAACAGCAGCTGGTTGCCAGTAGGCTGTTAAATCTACAACACCATAACCAGGTGCTTTGAAGTCAGTATCATTTTCGACTTTGTTTCTTCTTGTTGCACTGGTCATCATAATATCACCACCCCAATTATCACGTTGGTAGCTTAATCCTATTATTCCTGTCAGCGGTGCAACAGAGTTTAGATATTGATGTGTTTGTTGATCTTTACCTACTGCCCATGCAGCAGAACTCCAAACTTTCCAATTACTTGCAAATTGCCAGTGGGCTGTTGCTTCTGCACCATAAATACGAACTTTATTGCGGTTTTCCCAACGATCAACCCCATAACGATAGACACTTGGATCAAGACCTAAACTCTGCATAGTACTATTATCAACAGTAATACTATCAATGAAGTTTTTATATTTTGAATAGAATAAATTAACAGAACCACCTAATTGTTCATTACCTAAGTTTGCACCTAATTCGAAATTGTTACTTTCTTCTGGTTTTAACTTAGCATTGCCTAATGTGGCATAACCCACACCTGTGTTGATATAGTTCATATACAATTCTGTAGGATCTGGCGCTTTAAATCCTTGTGACCAGCGAGCATAGGCTGTTAGCTGATCAGCTAATTGCCACTTAACGGTAAGACTACCTGATACTTTTGAATCTTTATTTGAACTGCTGGTGTTTTGATTAAGTACATTACCAGCCACATAGTCTTTGGTATTTTGTGGTGTATGTTTGTAATAATCATAACGAATAGCTGGAGTTACTGTTACTTTTCCATTAGCAAAACTAATTTCATCAGCTAAATAAACAGCCCATTGTTGACCATGTGTTTTAGGCATATCTGATTGATTGGTATGTAATGAGCTACAAGCCATATAAAGAGCGAAA